>NZ_JALQDI010000060.1:0-110066 GCF_023631305.1 Caballeronia sp. INML3B | reverse complement strand
ACAACACATCCACAAAAACCTTTTTTTCGGGTTGGTTTTGTGGTGTTTTTTTTTTTTTAAACGCACCGGGCGCGGGGGGCGCCGCACGAGGGGGGCGCCAACGGGGGCCCCCCCCCGCCCCCCCCACGCCGCGACGCTCGCCGCCGTGTTCGCGGCATCGGGCGGCGATGGCGGGAATTTTCATGCGATCTGCGAAACCCTCGCGAGCGACGAACCGCAACTCTCGCCGACGCGCTTTCACAACTCCGTCCACAATGCGCCCGCGGGCTACTGGAGCATCGCGACTCGCGCGATGGCCGCATCGAACGTGCTGTGCGCGTACGACGGCAGCTTCGCGGCGGGCTTGCTGGAAAGCCTCGCGCAAGTGAGCGTCGATGGCGCCGCGACGCTGCTCGTCGCCTATGACACGGACTATCCGGAGCCATTGCGCCGCGTGCGCCCGATCGCGGATGCGTTCGGCGTCGCGCTGGTGCTGGCGCCGCGAAAGAGCGAGCGCACGCTCGCGCGCATCGAGGCGCGTCTCACGGATGCGAACGCGTCCTCCTTCGCCGATGCCGATATCGAAGCGCTGCGCCTGTCGAATCCCGCCGCGCGCGCGCTGCCGTTGCTCCAAGCGCTGGCGTGCGGGAAAACATCGCAGGTCGTCCTCGATTACCTCGACGGCACGCAACTCGCCGTGGACATCGACCCGTCATGACGGCGGCTCAGGTTCTCGATCACGACTGGATCGCCGCGCGCATTCCGCATAGCGGCGCGATGTGTCTGCTCGACGCGGTCGTCGCGTGGGATGCGCAACGCATCCGCTGCGCCGCGACGAGTCATCTTCACCCGGACAATCCGCTGCGCTCGAAGGGGCGGCTCGCGCCGGTGTGCGGCATCGAATACGCCGCGCAGGCGATGGCGGCGCATGGCGCGCTCGTCGGCGATGAAGGCAAGCGGCCGCGCGTCGGCATGCTGACCAGCGTGCGTGGCGTTCAGACGCACGTCGAGCGGCTCGATACGCTCGATGGCCCGCTCGATATCGAAGCCGAGCGCATGGGCGGCGACGACAACACCGTGCTGTACCGCTTCACCGTTCATTGCGCGGGACGCTTGCTGTTGAGCGGACGCGCCGCCGTGATCCTCGACGCGGCTCAGGCCGCCGGTTTCGTCGCGCAATAAGCGGAGAAGATGCCGAGTTCGACATCGCGGCGCACGTTCGCAAAGCCCGCGCGTTCGATGGCAGCGATCACGGCGGCGGGCGGCACGCACGCCTCGATCGTGTCCCAGTAATAGCGCATCAGTTCGACGCTTTCCCCTTTCCTTCCGACGATGCGGGCGATCATCGGCACGACGCCGCGCATGTAGAACTTCAATGCCGCGACGCCGACACCGTGCGCTGGCCGCGTGATCTCGAGCACGCAGAGCTGTCCGCCGGGCGCGAGCACGCGAAAATATTCATCGAAGGCTTTTGCGAGATTGCTGACGTGCCGAAGCGCGAAACCCATGCTGAGGAAGTCGTAAGCGGCACTGTCGCACGGCAGATCCTCCGCGGTGCCGATGCGTGTCTCCACGCCGATCGGCAGATGCGCCTCGCCGACCATGCCCGGACTCGGATCGACACCCGTGACGAGCGACGGATCGCCCGTGATCGCGACCGCTTCCTTCGTGACGAGCCCGGTGCCCATGCCGACGTCGAGCACGCGCATGCCGCGCGCGAGACCCGCCGACCGCAGCGCCCGGTTGCGATACCACGCGCCGGAGCCGAAGGCCATTGCGCGCTCGATGGCGTCGTAATCGGAGGCGGTGCGGTCGAACATGGCGCGCAGCCAGAGGCGCCTGCCGGGTTCGTCGGAATAGTAGGCGGTGAGCGGCTCGTGCGGGGCTTTATTGCCGGTTTCGTCGAGTTCTTTGCGCCGGGGGGAAGTCATTGGGTCTCCTGTGACTATTCGTGCGCCTGCAAGCTGCCGTCGCACGTTTTTATCACAGGGCGATCGAGGGCGTCACCCTCGCTCGCGCGCATGAATTCCGATCATTCGACGACAACCTCGCTCCGCACGGCCATCTCGGGCGCCGGCAACGTGAGCGTCAGCGCCTTGCGCGCGCGCATCAGCGAGTTGCGCACGCGCCGCTCCGGGCGGCTGAACATGCCGCCGCCCACCAGTGCGACGAACGACGCGATGAGAGGCACCGCGAGCAGCATCGTCGAGAATTTGAAGAGGCCGAGCTTCAGCGGGCTGCACGATGCCCATGCGGACCAGGCGACCGCGAACCCGATATACGCGATGGCCGCGGGCGCGCCCGCCAGCTCGGGCATGCCGATGCGTTGCGCGAGCGGCATCGGAAAGATCAGAACGAAGAGCGCAATACTCGACATCGCATGAACGAGCAGCGCGCGCCGCCGCTTCAGGAGGCTCGCGAGCGACCAGAACGCGAGCACGAGCACGAAAGGCGGACACGCAGCCACCACGGCTGCGAGCGCGAGATACATCACGACGCCGCTCATCAGATTGCGCAGATAGCCTTCCGACGACGCGTAATACACCATGTACCCCGCCGCGAGCGCCGCCACGCACGCGACGAACGCGGTGATGCCGCCCTGGCCGTCCGGCGAAACGACGAGCCTCAACATCGGGAGACTCGTGAAGCCGACCAGATAAATCAGGAACCGCACGACCGAAAAACGCTGTTTCATACCCGACCCCATTCCCCTGACGGTGCGAGCGGTCGCTTACGAGACCTGTCCTCGCCCATCTATCGCCCGCGTCCGAATTCGAATGACGGATCGCAAGCTCGAAAACGCCGCCGCGATTAGCCTGTCGGTCTTTCGCGGTCGACGTCTCTTTATCGACGGGGAAACGGGAAGCTTTAGCCCTTCGATGCGGGCTGGAGCGGGCGCACTAAACGCCCTGAGGTGGACATCAGCGCGTGAGCGGCTTCGCCTGCTCCATCGACGACGCGCGCACGAACTTGCCCGCGCCCAGATGGTGAATCGTATGCAGCGGCTGGTTCGAGTCGTCGATGACCCAGTGTCCGTCGACGAACACGCGCGCATCCGCGGCGGCGGCGACGACTTCCGCGAAGCAGGTGTCGTAGGCGTCTTCCGTGTGCTTCTCGTCGATGAGCCTGCATTCGAGCCACGCCGCGCAGTTTGTTTCGATGAGCGGCAGGCCGAGCACCGGCCCGGCTACCGTCTCGATGCCGAAGGCTGCGAACTTGTCGATCTCGCGCCCGCTCGTCGAACCGACCGCGTAGGTGAGGTCGATCATCGCGGCGCCGGGCACGATGAGGCCGAACGTGCCACTCGCGGCAGCCAGTTCGCGCGTGTAGGTGTGTTTGTCGATCACTACGGCGACGCGCGGCGGCGTGAACTCCACCGGCATCGACCAGGCGGCGGCCATCACGTTGCGGCGCCCGCCATGTGCGCTGGTGACGAGGACGGTCGGACCGTGGTTGATGAGACGGCTGGCGTGCTCCAGCTTGACGGGACGAAAGTGGCTCATGGTTTTACGAATGCAAAGGACAATGCGCGTGATTGTATGCGGCGTTCAAAATGCACGCCGGGCGACGCGTTCGTTCGGAGGCGCGTGGTGCTTGTGCTTTTGCAACGTTGCACAGCACTTCGGAAGCCTTCTCATGTCCATTGCTTTCTGACGGAGTGTCATCGCGCTTGCAGCGTACGCCGTGTCGCATGCCTTTCGATGCCACAACCATGAGATTTATCTGCCGCGCCGCCGTGCGGAAGGCCCGGCGGCGCGCCGAGCCGCGAGATTACGTGATCAAGAGTCCTGCACCAGCGAACCCTGCGCCGGTTCGACGGCCGTCTCGACGTTCCGCGGTTCGCCGAAGCGCGCGCGATAAAGCAGCGCGAGGATCGTCGAGAACACGGCGGCAATGAGGAACAGCAGCGAGGCCGCATAGAAAAGCTGCGTGACGGGCAGGTGCATCGACAGCAGCAGGCCGCCGATCACGGGCCCGGACACCGAGCCTATCTTGCCCACCGAAATCGCACTGCCGACACCCGCCGAGCGGAACGACGTGGGATAGATCATGCCGGCCACCGCATAGAGCCCGTACTGCGCGCCCACCACGCAAAAGCCGGTAGCGAACACGGCGAGCATGAGCCAGCCCTGCGACGAGCCGTGGCCGAGCGCCGCGACGACCGGAAGGCCGATGACGGGCAACGAAATGATCGCCGCGACACCATGACGATCGACGAAGCGGCAGAGCACGAGACCACCGATCACGCCACCCACGGAGAACATCATCGTGATGAGCCCCGCGCCGCGCGGGTCGATGCCCATGCCCTCCATCAGAATCGGCAGCCAGTTCTGCAGGAAATACAGCGCCATCGAGTTTGCGATGAACACGATCCACAGCAGCGGCGTGATGGCGGCGAGACCATCGGAGAAAATCAGCTTCAGCACGAAGCGCTGTTTCTCGCGCACTTCGCCGGCCACGAAGTGCGCATCGGCGGAAATTTTCAGATCGGGGCGCAGGCGCGTCATGAGTTTGCGCAGCATCTGCGGATCGCGCTGCCGCAGCACGAGCAGCTTCGCGGACTCCGGCAACATGAAAATCAGCAGCAGCGCAACGAGCACCGAGCCGACGCCGCCGACCGCGAACATGACAGGCCAGCCAAAGCGATGAATCAGCGACGACGACACCACGCCGCCCGACCCCGCACCGATGGAGAAGCCCGAGAACATCAGCGTGACCCATGTGGCGCGCAGGCGCTTCGGCGCATATTCTGCGACCAGCGCAACCGAATTCGGCACCACGCCGCCCATGCCGATGCCGGCCAGAAAGCGCAGCAGCATCAGTTCCTGAAGCGAAGTCACCCACACCGAAGCGTAGGTCAGCGCACCGAAGAAAAGGCTGCCGATGATGATCGCCTTCTTGCGCCCGAGCCGGTCACCGAGATAGCCGAAGATGAACGAGCCGATCAACGTCCCGAAGAGGCCCGCGCCGAACACAGGTCCGAATCCGCCGCGCGCGACGTGCCAGTCCTTGATGATGGCGGGCGCCGCGAACGACACGGCCGTCTGATCGTAGCCGTCCATCAGCATGATCAGGAAACACCAGAAGAGCAGACCGGCGGCGAAGCGCCCCGTCTTCTGCTCTTCTATCAATGTCGCAATGTTGAAAGTCCGGTCTGCTTGCATGTATGTCCCGTGTACCTCGTGCGGACGGACGCACCGGTCGGGCGCGTCCGCTCGCACTGCTGCTGAATGTCTCTCATGACGGCGCCGTGGCCGGAGTGACAATATAAGAGTCGGCCCCGCGCGGCTCAATCAAAAAGAAACGATGAAGCGATCGAAATAAGTGATGAATCCGCCTCGCACGCTCGTTCGCGCGCCGTTTGCACTCCGTTTCATCGCACGATGACGCCTCCATGTCTTCAAAACAGATGGTTGACGCCGATGCGCGCGACCGTCTGGCTGCCGCTCGTCGAGGGCTGATAGCCGAACTGCGCCGCGCGCGCGCCGGGACCCGAAGCGCGTTGCAGGCCCACGCCCGCGTACACCTGTGTGCGCTTCGAAAGGTAATCGGTCAGGAACAGGTTGTACTGGTTGATCGTGAGACCCTGAAACAACGAGTGATTCCCGGATACCCCGAGGATGAAAAAGCCCAGGCTGCCGACCAGTTCCGTGTTCACGCCGGCCTGATAGTTGTTCAGCGTGGCCGAGCCTTGCGCGTTCTGTAGCTTGACGCCGGAATACGTGACGTGCGGCGTGAAGATGCCTATCTTCACCGAGGCCCCGGCGGCGAGCGTGCTGTATCGGCTGGCGTTGAACATCGTGCCCTGCCTCAACGGCTGGCCGAGCAGCGAGTTCAGGCTGAAGGTGCCGAAGATATCGGCCGTGCGGTTATGGGACATCGTGTACGCGATGCCGAAATTCACCGCGCCGCCCGAATATTGCGCGCCGATGCTGTATTGACGCCCCGCGCTGAAATCGCCCGCCTGATTGCCGAAACTGTTCATCGCGCCCAGCTGGAAACCGTGGAAATCGATCGACTCGTACTTCACGGCGTTGTTGAGCGCGTGCGTATTCGCGAGGCCGTCCAGATTGCCGGGCGTGTAGTACGAGGAGATGCCCGGCACCGAGTTGTTCAGCCGCCCGACATATTGATAGATGTAGTCGTTGATGTTCCCGAAACTCAGCGAGCCCCAGCGATCGTTCGACAGGCCCACGTAGGCATCGCGATTGAAGAAGCTCGTCGGATTGATCTGCGCGCCGGTGTTGGTCAGAAAGCCAGATTCGAGCCGCGCGAACGCCGTGTTGCCGCCACCGAGGTCCTCCTTGATCAACAGTCCCCAGCGATCGGGCTGACGCTTGCCTGCCGATTCCTGGTACAGGCGCTTGCCCTGAGAGTTCGATACGAAATCGACACCGACGTCGATGCTCCCATACAGCGTCACAGAAGACTGCGCCCACACGGGGCCAGTCAGTATCGCGGCGCAGCCGCCGACGAGCAGACAAGTTCTCAACCGAAGTCTCCAATTTTTTTATCGTTGGCCGGTCGCTCGTCGGCGCCGGCTTCCTGCATCCCACCGTGCTGCGGATCATCGTTCGGAACCCGCTCTGCCCGATGCGGAACCGAGTTTAACCACTTCAATTCGCGTTTTGAATCACGAGTTATTTATCAATCAATAGAACATCTTGAATATTCACTCAGGGTCTTTACCGATCGATCCAAAAAAGCCCTATAAGTTATCCGGGAGATTGAATCGCCGTGCTAACATCCGCGACGTTTTGATTCCATCACGGTTAAAACGGAGAGCACAGATGCATTTCAGCGCAGTACAGCCCAGGCGCATGATCGTGGGCATCAGCGGCGCATCGGGCGTCGTCTACGGTGTACGGCTGCTGCAGTTGCTCAGGCAGCTCGACATCGAATCGCATCTGGTGATGAGCCGCTCCGCACAGGTCACGCTCGCGCACGAGTCGCCCTACAGCGTCGCCGATGTTCGCGCGCTCGCCACGGTCACTTATCCGAACACGGACATCGGCGCGGCGATTTCGAGCGGGTCGTTCCCTGTGATGGGCATGATCGTCGCGCCCTGCTCGATCCGCACGCTCTCGGAAATCGCCACGGGCGTGACGAGCGGCCTGCTTTCGCGCGCCGCCGACGTCACGCTCAAGGAGCGCCGCCGGCTCGTGCTGATGGTTCGGGAAACGCCGCTGCATCTCGGCCACTTGCGCAGCATGACGAGCGTGACCGAAGCCGGAGCAATCGTCTATCCGCCGGTGCCGGCATTCTACGCGAACCCCGAATCGCTCGACGACATGGTCGATCACACCATCGGGCGCGTGCTCGATCTCTTCGGCATCGAAAGCGCGGTCGTGCATCGCTGGGGCATGTGAGATTCATGCGCGTGCGCTCGCGCATTATCAATTTTCATTGATAACTCGTTCGAATTCTTTTGCTTCTTTAGCGGATGACGTTCCTTTAAAGTGGTTCCGTTTTAAAACGAAACCCCATTTAAAAGATTTATCTATCGAATGATAAATCTTCTCGATAAGAGACAGCGTCAATACGAAAGAGGTCGAAAGGTCGAATGAAGATCGTCATTGCAGGAGCCGGTATCGGCGGCTTGACGGCGGGAGCCGCATTACTAAGAGCGGGTTTCGACGTCACCATCCTTGAACAGGCGAAAGCTCTCGGGGAAATCGGCGCGGGCGTGCAACTGAGCCCGAACGCCACGCGCGTGCTTTACCGGATCGGCGTCGGCGAGCGCCTCGAAAGTCTCGCGTGCGAGCCGCCCGGCAAGCGCGTGCGTCTCTGGAACACGGGGCAGACCTGGCCGCTCTTCGATCTCGGGGCGGCATCGCGCGAAGTGTACGGTTTTCCCTATCTGACCGTGCACCGCGCGGATCTCCACGAAGCGCTCGTCGATGCGGTGCGCGCGTGTAGCCCCGATGCGGTCAGGCTCGATCACAAGGTCGAGTCGATCGTGCAGAAGGACGGGCGTGTCGAAGTGCAGACCGTCTCGGGCGCCCCCTTCGAAGCGGATTTGCTGATCGGCGCGGACGGCGTGCACTCGCGCGTGCGCCGCGCGCTCTTCGGCGCGGACGAGCCGGTCTATTCGGGCGTGATGGCATGGCGCGGCGTGATCGACGCCACGAAACTGCCCGAGCATCTGCGCACGCCTTACGGCACCAACTGGGTTGGACCGGGCGCCCACGTGATCCACTACCCGCTGCGCGGCCACAAGCTCATCAACTTCGTCGGCGCGGTGGAGCGCGAGGGCTGGCAAGTCGAGTCGTGGTCGGAGCGCGGCACCATCGACGAATGTCTCGCCGATTTCGACGGCTGGCACGAAGACGTGCGCACGATGATCTCGGCCATCGACGTCCCGTACAAATGGGCGCTCATGATTCGTGAGCCGATGCCACGCTGGAACTCGGGCAACGCCACCTTGCTCGGCGATGCCTGTCATCCCACGCTGCCGTTCCTCGCGCAAGGCGCGGGCATGGCGCTCGAAGACGGTTATCTGATCGCGCGCTGCCTCGCGCGCCACGCAAACGATCTGCCGCATGCGCTCGAACGTTACGAGTCGCTGCGCCTCGAGCGCACGGCGCGCATCGTGCGCGGCTCGGCGGCGAACACCAAGCGCTTTCACAATCCGGCGCTCGCGCATGCGCAAGGCGCAGCGGATTACGTCGATCGCGAGTGGAGCGAGGAGCGCGTGAAAGAGCGCTACAACTGGCTGTTCGAATACGACGTCGACGCCATCGAAGTCTGAGCGGGCATAGCTCGCCTCAACACGCCGCCTCAAGGAGACACAGCATGTCCGACCATTTGCCGCCGGTGCGCGGCCTGCATCATTTCGCCTGGCGTTGCCGCAATGCCGAAGAAACGCGTCACTTCTACGAGGACATCCTCGGCCTGCCGCTCGTTCATCTGATCCGCCTCGACCGCGTGCCGAGCACGGGCGAATATTGCCCTTACGTGCATCTGTTCTTCGAGATGGCGGACGGCTCGAACATCGCGTTCTTCGATCTCGGCGACGAAACGGCCGCAGAGCCTTCGCCGAACACGCCGCCGTGGGTGAACCATATCGCGCTGCGCCTTTCCACGCTCGACGATCTCGAAACGATGAAGCAACGTCTCGTGGCTCACGGCATCGAGGTGCTTGGCATCACCGATCATCACTTCGTGCGCTCGATCTATTTCTTCGATCCGAACGGCTTGCGGCTCGAACTGACGGTGCCCGTCGCGTCGACTGAAACGCTCGCTGCCTATCGAAGGGAAGCGCGCCCCGCGCTCGACGCCTGGGCCAGCAAAGGAAAAAGCGTCGCATGACCGCGCTCAACTCGACTCATGATCCGGCCCGGCGCAGCTGGATCGACTCGGCGAATCTCTCCGACGCGGACTTTCCGATCCAGAACCTGCCGCTCGGCGCGTTCTCGCGCGATGGCGCGGCGCGTGCGGGCGTGGCCATCGGCGAACATGCGGTGGACTTGCATGCGCTCTTCGACAGCGGTCTGCTCGCGGCCGGCAGCGATGCGGCGATTGCCTGCGAAGCCACGCGTGACGGCACGCTGAATCGCCTGATGGCGATGCCGCAGCGCTACGCGAGCGCTTTGCGCGCCGCGCTGTCGGATCTGCTGAAAAGCGATGCGCCGCAGCGCGCGCGCATGCAGCAACGAGCCGACGCCCTGCTGCCGCGCATCGACACGCTCGAACTGCGCCTGCCGTGCGAAGTCGGCGACTACACCGACTTTCTCACGTCGCTTCATCACACCGAGCGCCACGGCCGCTACAAGGGCCTCGCCGATCCGCTGCCGCCCGCGTTCAAGTCGCTGCCGATCGCGTATCACGGCCGCGCTTCGTCGCTGCGCGTGAGCGGCGGCGACGTGCGCCGTCCGAACGGCCAGTATCGCGATGCGAACGGGCAGATCGTGTTCGGCCCCGCGCCCGCGCTCGATTTCGAGCTGGAGCTGGCGGCGTGGATCGGCGAGGGCAATGCGTTCACGCAACCGATCGCCGTCGACGATGCACACGCGCACATCTTCGGCTATTCGCTGCTCAACGACTGGTCCGCAAAAAGCATCCAGTGGTTCGAACAAGTGCTCGGTCCGTTTCTCGGCAAGAGCTTTCATTCGAGCGTGTCGCCGTGGATCGTCACGTCGGAGGCGCTCGCGCCGTTCCGCAAAGCGCCGGTCGCGCGCGCCGTGGATGATCCGCCCGTCATGCCGCATCTGCATGGCGCACGCGATCGGCAGCAAGGCGGGCTGCATCTGGAACTGCACGCGCATTTGTCGACGCGCCAGTTGCGCGAAGCCGGCGCCGCGGACCTGCGCATCACGAAAACGCATCTCGACAATCTGTACTGGACGTTTGCGCAGATGGTCGCGCATCACACGAGCAACGGCTGCAATCTGCGCGCGGGCGACCTGCTCGGCAGCGGCACGATTTCCGGCGCGGACGATGCCGCGCGCGCCTGCCTCACCGAACTCACCAACGCCGGCCGCGACCCGCTTCGCCTGCCCAACGGCGAGACACGCACCGCGCTCGAAGACGGCGACGAAATCGTGTTGAGCGCGCGCGCGACGAAGCCGGGCGCGGTGTCGATCGGCTTCGGCGAATGTCGCGGGCGCATTGCGCCGGCGTTCGTGCCGCGGCCAACGGAGGTTGCGGCATGACGCAGGCGTTCAACGGTTACACGCAGCTCGGCCACGGCCCGCGCAAGGTGCTTGCGATGAACGGCTGGTTCGGCAGCGCCGATGACTGGCAGCCGCTCGTGCCCGCACTCGATACGGATGCCTTCACCTACGTGTTCTTCGACTATCGCGGCTATGGCCGCTCGCGCGAGCGACACGGCGCATTCACCTTCGAAGAAGCCGCAGAGGACGTGCTCGCGCTCGCCGACCAGCTCGGCTGGGACACCTTCAGCCTCATCGGTCATTCGATGGGCGGCGTCGCGATTCAGCGCGTAATGCTCGCCGCGCGCGGACGCATCGATCGCATGGCGGGCGTGTGCGCGGTGCCCGCGTGCGGCTCGCGCATGGACGAAACGCGCCTCGCCGGGTTTCGTGCGGCTGTCGACGATGTCGAACGGCGCGCGGCGATCATCGCGTTCTCGACCGGCAATCGCCTTGCACCGCGTTTCACCGCGCATCTTGCGCGGGAATCGCAACGCCAATCGCGCGCGCAGGCATTCGCGGGCTATCTGCCGCACTGGGCGGCGAGCGATTTTTCCGCCGAGGTGACGGGCAACGAGACGCCCGTGAAGCTTTTCATCGGCGAGCACGATCCGTCGCTCACCGCCGACGTCATGGATCGCACCTGGCTCGCGTGGTATCCGCGCGCGAGCATCGAAACGCTCGCGAACGCGGGACATTACCCGATGTACGAAGTGCCGGTCGCGCTAGCGACCGCATTGGAAAACTGGCTGAAACAGGCCTGACGGCCACCGGCCGCGGGAGACTTCATGTACGAAACCCTTTACCTGCGCGCGTCCTCGCTCGATGAAGCGCTCGGCCTGCTGCGCGAACACGAGGACGCCCGGCCGCTCTCCGGCGGGATGACGCTGGTTCCCACGCTCAAGCAGCGTCTCGCCGCGCCTTCGCATCTGATCGATCTCACGCGCATCGAGTCGATGCGCGGCGTGAGCGTCGAAAGCGGCGTGCTGCGCGTCGGCGCGCTGACGAAGCATGCGGAAGTGGCCGCTTCGCCCGTGGTGATCGCGGCGATCCCCGCGCTCGCGCAACTCGCGAGCGTGATCGCCGATCCGCAAGTGCGCAACCGCGGCACGATGGGCGGCTCGGTCGCGAACAACGACCCCGCCGCCGATTATCCGAGCGCCGTGCTCGCGCTCAACGCACAGGTGCTCACTTCGCAGCGCCGCATCGGCGCCGACGATTTCTTCGTCGACACCTTCGAGACCGCGCTCGAACCCGGCGAGCTCGTGACCGAATTCGAGTATCCGCTTCCGTTGCGCGCCGCCTATGCGAAGTTCCGCCAGCCGGCGTCCGGTTATGCCGTGGTGGGCGTGTTCATCGCGCAGTTCGCGGATGCGATTCGCGTCGCGGTGACGGGCGCGGGCGCGTCGGTGTTCCGCTGGCTCGAGGCCGAAGCCGCGCTTGCCGCCGATCTGTCCGAAGCCGCGCTCATCCCGCTGAAGATGGATGCCGCCACCCTGCCCGACGACGCCAACGGCTCGTCCGCGTATCGCGCCCATCTGATCGAAACCTACACGCGCCGCGCATTGCTGGCGCTGCTGGCGCAGCCGCTGCGCCAGCCCGCCTAAACCGTTTTCAGGAGACAAGACATGGAGTTCACCGGATCGCAAACCATTGCCGCCTCGCGCGAGCAGGTATGGAAGGGCTTGAACGATGCCGCGGTGCTGCAGGCATGCGTGCCCGGCTGCGAAGAGTTCGTCGCACAAAACGACGACGAGTACAGGGCCGTCGTGATCGCGTCGGTCGGACCCGTCAAGGCGCGCTTCAAGGGCACGCTCTTGCTGTCGGAGCGCGACGGCCCGAACGGTTACAAGATTCTCGGCCAGGGCGAAGGCGGCATCGCGGGCTTCGGAAAGATGAGTGCGACGGTCACGCTCGCCGACGCCGACGAAGGCGGCACGCTTCTCACGTACGTCGCCGATGCGCAGGTAGGCGGCAAGCTCGCGCAGATCGGCTCGCGCCTCGTCACATCGGTGGCGAACAAGCTCGCGGCGGAGTTCTTCAAGCGCTTCAACGCGACGATGAGCGCAAACGCAAGCGCCGCCGCCGCACAGTAAGCGAGGTGAACCATGGCTGAAATCCAACTACGGGTGAACGGCGAGGACGTGACGCGCGAAGTGCCCGACGAGACGTTGCTCGTCGAGTTTCTGCGCGAAACGCTGCGTCTCACGGGCACGCATGTCGGTTGCGACACGAGTCAATGCGGCGCGTGCACGGTGCATCTCGACGGCGTCTCGGTGAAGTCGTGCACGGTGCTCGCCGCGCAGGCGAGCGGCGGCGCCGTCACGACGGTCGAAGGGTTGCGTAAAGACGAGAATGCTCCGCTGCATCCGGTGCAGAACGCGTTCGTGCAATGCCACGGCCTGCAATGCGGCTTCTGCACGCCGGGCATGATCATGTCGTCGAGCTTCTATCTGCGCCAAGAGCCGTCGCTCGACGAAGAGAGCATCTGCCACGCGCTCGAAGGCAACATCTGCCGATGCACGGGCTATGTGAACATCATCGAGGCCGTGCGTCATGCGGCGCACGCGATGTATCCGTCGCTCGGCGATGCCACCACCGAGGACGCCACACGATGATCGGCCAACCCATCCCGCGCCTCGAAGACCGGCGCTTCGTGACCGGCAACGGCCAATACACCGACGACCTGCGCGTCGAGGGCCAGGTTCATGCGGCGTTCCTGCGCTCGCCGCACGCTCACGCCGCGCTGCGCTCGATCGACGTATCGGCCGCGCGCGAGGCGCCCGGCGTGATCGCGGTGCTCGTGGGCCAAGATTATCTCGACGACGGCTTTCAGGGCGTCGATCACGTGCCCAATCCCATCGATGCTATCGACGCCACGAAGAAGGCCTTCCTGACTTCATCGACCGGCGAGATCTTCAACCAGCTGCATGTTCCGCTGCCGATCGACCGCGTGCGTTACGTCGGCGAGGCGATCGCGATGGTGATCGCCGACACCGCCCTCGCCGCGCGCAACGCGACGGAAATGATCGAGGTCGATTACGACGTGCTCGGCGCCGTCGTCAATGCAGCCGATGCGATGCAGGAAGGCGCGCCGCGACTGTGGGCGGGCGCGGCGCACAACCTGTGCTTCCAGACGCAGATCGGCGATCGCAACGAAGCGCGCCGCATCATCGCGGATGCGCCGTTCGTCCTCACGCGCGAGTTTCATCACAGCCGCGTCGTGAATTGCCAGATGGAGCCGCGCGCCGCGATCGGCGTGTTCGATGCCGAAAGCGGCGCTTACACGCTGATCTCCGGCAGCCAGGGCGCCGTGCGCCAAAAGCTCTGCCTCGCCGCCGCGCTCAAGGTGCCGCCGTCACAGGTTCGCGTCGTCTGTCCCGACACGGGCGGCGGCTTCGGCCCGCGTTCGTTCATCTACGTCGAGCAGCTTGCCGTGGTGTGGGCCGCGCGCCGCATCGGCCGGCCGGTGAAGTGGACGAGCGATCGCAGCGAAGCGTTCCTCTCCGACTATCAGGGCCGCGACCAGATCGTGCGCGCCACCTTCGGTTTTTCGCGGGACGGCCGCATCCTCGCCATCGACAACGAATGGATCGGCAATGTCGGCGCGCATACGGTGTCCTATGTGCCAATGTCCAATGGCACGCGCATCATGACGACCGTCTATGACGTGCCGCTCGCCGCCGTGCACATCAGCGCGGTGATGACCAACACCGTGCCGACCGCGCCCTATCGCGGCGCGGGCCGCCCCGAAGCGACGCACGTGATCGAGCGCATGCTCGACCTCGCGGCGGCGGAGCTCGGCCTCGACCGCGCGGAGATCCGCCGGCGCAATCTGATCGCGCACGAGAAGCTGCCGTACCGCAGCCCGATGGGCCTCACCTACGACAGCGGCGAATTCGCGCGCAACATGGCGCGCGCGCTCGAGCTCGCGCAATGGGACGGCTTCGAGGCGCGGCGCGCCGCCTCGCGCGCGAACGGCATGCTGCGCGGCATCGGGCTTGCGAACTACGTCGAGTCGCCCGTGGGCGCGCCGCGCGAGCGCATCGAACTGACCGTGCTGCCGGAAGGCCGCATCGATATCGTGTCCGGTACGCAGTCCACCGGCCAGGGCCACGAAACGACGTTTGCGCAGGTCATCGCGCAGCATCTCGGCGTGCCGATCGCGTCGATCGCGCTGCGCACCGGCGATACCGCGTTCGTGAGCGTGGGCGGCGGCAGTCATTCGGACCGCTCGATGCGCCTCGGCGGCATGCTGCTCGTCGATACCGCCGCGCAGATCGTGATGCTCGGCAAGCGCGTCGCAGCCGAGCTGTTCGATGTCGCGCCGGAGCACGTGAGCTTCGCTAACGGCGTGTTTTCCGATGCAGCTTCATCGCGTGAAATCGGCCTCTTCGAGGTGGCCGCCCACGTCGCGCGCGACGGTCTGCCGGGCGAGCGCGCCAAGCGCACGCTGTACGCCGAGGCCGAAGTGAACACGCGTGTCCCCGCGCATCCGACGGGCGCGGCCGTGTGCGAACTCGAAGTGGACCCGGACACGGGCGTCGTGAAGCTCGTCAATTACACGTCGGTCGACGATGTCGGCCAGCCGATCAATCCGCTGATCGTCGAAGGCCAGGTGCACGGCGGTCTCGCGCAGGGTATCGGACAGGCGCTGTCGGAAACCTGCTATGTCGATCGCGAAACGGGCCAGGTGCTGAGCGGCTCGTACATGGATTACGGCATGCCGCGCGCAGGCGTGATTCCCCGACTCAACCTCGAACTGACCGAAGACCCGACCCACGGCAATCCGCTGCGCGTGAAGGGCGGCGGCGAGAGCGGCATCACGCCCGCCACGGCGACGATCTTCAACGCGCTCGCCGACGCGCTCAGCGAATACGGCACCGACGAACTCGCGATGCCCGCCACGCCGAAAGTCGTGTGGGAATTCATCCACCGCGACGCATGAACACGCTCGACAAGGAGACCGGCATGACAAGCCCTCACGTTGCGATCCGCCGCAACGGCCCGCTCGTGGACGTGGTCCTCGACCATCCCGAAAACGGCAATCTGATCGACGCGCCGATGAGCGAGACGATCATCGAATGCATCACGACGCTCGACGACGATGTGAAGCTCGTGCGCATCCTCGCGAGCGGCCCCGACTTCTGCAAGGGCCGCCTTTCGCCGATGCCGCCGAAGGACGCGAAGCCGTCCGCCGAAACGCTGCGCCGCGTGGTCGCCGCGCCGCCGCTCGCGCTCTACGACGCGCTCAAGGCCGTGCGCGTGCCCGTGGCGTCGGTCGTGCGCGGCAATGCGCTCGGCGTGGGCTGCGCGCTCGCGGGCGTGTGCGACATCGCGCTCGCGTCCGACGATGCCGTGTTCCAGATCCCCGAAATGGAACGCGACATTCCGCCGACGCTCGTGATGTCGGCGCTGATCGGCCGCGTGCCGTTGAAAACCGTCGCACACATGGTGCTGAGCCGCGTGCGCTTGTCCGCGAGCGAAGCGCTGCACGCCGGGCTCGTGAGCCGTGTCGTGCCGGCGGCGAACCTGGACGCCGAAGCGGACGCGCTCGCCGACACGCTGCTCGGCTGCAGCGCGGTCACGCTGCGCGCGGTGAAGCAGTTCCTGCATCTCGCGCCCGAAATGCCGGCGAACGGTGCGAGCGGCTTTGCCGCGCATCTCGCGGCGACAGCGCTTTCCGCGCGCTTCTGAGGACGGCGCACGTGCGCCGTCACCCCCAAGCATCAAGGAACCCAGATTGAGACCCAACACCGCCATTCCTTCGACCGTCGATGGCACGCCCGCGCCCGACCTCGAACGCTTCCGCCTGCGCCGCTTCCTCGAATCGCTCGACGAGAGCGAACTCGAACGCCATGACGCGTCCGTCGATCTCGCCGACATCGCCGGCATCATGGAAGGCAACCCGCGCGCCGTGTGGTTCAGGCGGCCGTCCGGCGGCGCCGTGTCGCTCGCGGGCAGCGTCGCCGCGAGCCGATCGCGTCTCGCCAAGGCGTTCGATACGACGCCGCAGCGACTGCTCGACACCGTGCGCGAACGCCTGCGCGTGAAAGGCAAGCTCGTCGAAGTGAGCCGTGAGGAAGCACCCGCGCAGCAAGTCGTGCTCACCGGCGACGCGTGCGACTTCACCGCCCTGCCCGTGCATCTCCAGCACGATCTCGACGGCGCGCCGTACATTTCGGCGTCGATCGACTTCGCCGTCGATCCGGACACGGGCTGGACCAACGTCGGCATTCGCCGCCTGATGCTGCGCGGGCGCCGCACGGCGGGCATCGATCTCGTCGCGCCGTCGGATCTGCGGGCCATCGCCATCGGCCACGCGAAGCGCGGCGAGCGTACCCCGATCGCATTCGCCGTCGGGACGCATCCGGTCGATCATGTCGGCGCGACCATGCGCATTCCCGCCGACGAGCTCGAACTCGTCGCCGCGCTGCGCGGCGCGCCGATGGGCGTGGTCAAGTGCGTGACGAACGACCTGCTCGTGCCCGCCGACGCCGAGTTCATCCTGGAAGGCTATCTCGACGAGCGCGGCCACGCCGAGCCCGAAGGCCCGTACGGCGAATTCCTCGGCTATTACGGCGGCGTGAAGACGAATCCGCTGTTCCATCTGACCGCGATCACGCATCGGCGCGACGCAGTCTTTCAGACGTGCACGATCGGCGGCCGCTCGATGGCGCGCACCGATACCGCGCAGCTCGCCGCGCTGCGCACCGAAGTGACGGTGTGGCGCGCGCTCGAAACCGCCGTGCGCGAAGTGAAGGCCGTCTATGCGAACCCGGCCACCGGCGGCATGTTCAACGTGCGCGTCGCGATGCAGCAGCGCGTGCCGGGCGAGGCGCGCAACGCGATCGCGGCCGTGTTCGCATCGCTTGCAAACGTGAAGCATGTTTTCGTGGTCGATCCCGACATCGACGTGTTCTCGGACGAGCAGATGGACTGGGCGCTCGCCACGCGCTTTCAGGCCGATCGCGATCTGGTGCTCCAGGACAGCCTGCGCGCGATGCCGCTCGACCCGTCGCTGCTCGGCGCGACGAAAACGGCGAAGGCCGGCTTCGATCTCACGCTGCCGTTGCTCGCGCCGGGCGCCGAGCGCGATCTCGAGCATCGCGTGCCGACGCCGCCCGCGTATCGCGGCGCGCGCTTCGACTCGCTCGAAGCGGCGCTCGAAGACGGACCGAAGCGCTTTTCCGAACTGATGGCCGCGACCGGCACGCGCGACGGCCGCGAAGTGGTCCGCTGGCTCGAAGACACGGCGCAACGGCGCGCGATCACACGGGACGAGGAAGGCCGCTACGTCCTTGCGTGACGCACGGGCTGTCGCACCGGAAAGTCCCGCGGTGCGGCAGCCGCTGCTGCGGACGGGATAGAATCGGGCATGCTCCACGCCCGAAAAACAAACGGCCGTCGTCGATGAATCTATCCCTCAAGCAACTCAAGGTTTTTCTTGGCGTCGCGAATGCGTCGAGCTTCACGAAGACCGCGCAGAGCATGCATCTCAGCCAGGCGGCGCTTTCCGCGATCATTCGTGAACTCGAAACGCAGCTCGATTGCCGTCTGCTCGAACGCACCACGCGCACGGTCTCGCTGACCGAAGCCGGCCGCCTGTTCTATCCCACCGCGATGGCGATCGTCGAGTCGCTCGAGAAATCGGTCATCGAACTCAACGAGCTGGGGCGTCAGAAACAATCGTCGCTGCTGCTCGGCTGCACGCCGATGATCGCAGCGAGCCTCATGCCCTCGGTGCTCGCGCGCTTTTCGAATGTCTATCCGAACGCGCAGATCGAACTCGTCGACCGCAATCCGACCGAACTCGTGCAGATGGTCGAGGAAGGCCATCTCGACGCCGCGTTCGGCGTGTTCTTCTCACAGCTTTCCGGCATCGACCGCACGCCGATCTTCCCGACGCGGCTCGTCGCCGTATCGCCCGCGCAGGCAGGCGCGCCGCTGCGCGGCTCCGGCATGCGCTGGACCGCGCTCGAGAATCAGCCGCTCATCACGCTGCCGAAGGACAATCCGCTGCAACGGCTCATCGAGGCGACACTATCGAAAGAGGAAGTGACCGTGAGCCGCCGCATCGTCGTGGGTCACTTGCAGACAGCCATCGCGATGGCGCAGGAAGGGCTCGGCACCGCGGTCATGCCTTCCTTCTGCGAACATATCTGCTACCGCTACAGGGTGCGTGTCGACGCGTTGCGGCCCGAAGTTCCGCTTTCGTTTTATCGCATCACGCGAACCGGGCGCGACACGCTCGCCACACTCGACCAGTTCACGTCGATGTTCACCGAAGCCGCGAAGGAAGACCCCACCGGATTCAGCGACGCCGATATCGACGAGTGAGGCGCGGCGACGTTCCCCCAGACGTTCCCCCAGGCGTTGCACACGACCGTTCGGGAACATCGCCAGGAGCTCGCTTCTCGACTGTGCGTTCCATCCCGACAGCGAACGCGCCCTGGGGCGGAAAAAAGCTTATCTGCAGGCCTTTATGAACTCAATGAACGACGATCAGACTGCATCGCGCGCCGGAACGTTCTTTGCGCGAGCCCAGACAAGCCGAGAGCGATTCGGCTTCTTTGTGGGAGACACATCATGTCAGTCGATACAAACCATATGAACATCGTTGGCAAAGGCGCGGCAACGGCAGATGGTCCGGGCCCGGACGTCATGGCCGCGAGCACGCTGGATGGAAATAACGTGCTGAGTTCCGATGGGGACGATGTGGGCAAGATCAAAGAGATCATGCTCGACGTCGCTTCTGGTCGCGTCGCCTACGCGGTTCTCTCGAGCGGCGGCTTCCTCGGTATCGGAGATAAGCTGCTGGCGGTTCCGTGGAGCGCTTTGACGCTCGACACCGACAACAAATGCTTCCGGATAGCGGCGACTACTGAACAGGTGAGGAATGCGCCGGGATTCGACAAGGACGGTTGGCCCTCGATGGCGGACCGTTCGTGGGCGGATTCGATCCATCGCTACTATGGCCGGCCGCCATATTGGCAGCGCCTGGAGCGCGACGATGCAACATATCGCGACGTTCCGCCGGCGTTCTAAACGATAACCTTCCAGGATCGGCGGCGCCTTAGGCGTCGCCGGGTCGAACTGCACCGCTCGTCAGATTTTTTCAGCAGAAGACTCGACGACAAGAGCATCAGCAAGTGCTTCCTTAATGCGGGCCGTCCCGGCGGCGTCCTCGACGATCACGATTAGTGTAAAGAGCAAGCGCGAAACCGACGACGCTTCGTGCTTGAGCGCAGCCGCACCGAATGACTCGTAATGCGGCGCAAGAGAAGGATACAGTCCTAGATCTTCGCCATGAGCGGCAAAGGTTGCGTGGTCTTCCATGCAGCCAGTGTCGCGTTCCGTGCAGTACTCAGTGCTCGCAATGTAACGCGCTAGCCTGATTGAATCCAGTTCATGCACTTCGCTTCCATAGCCCAGCATCAGTTTCTCTGACGCATGTTCTGCCGCTCCCGCGCTCGAGAACTTCGCTATTAAAGTTCTGGCCACTTTTCCTCCTTCCACATCGCTGGGCGGACAGGTTTAAACGTCGCCTGCGAATGACTATTTGATTTGCACGGCAGTTCCTCCAATGTTGGTTAGCACGAGCCTTGCCGCGAGATTTGGCGGAGCTGCAATGGACGCTCAACGGTTCTCATTTCGGCAAGATGAGATTCACTATCGTCGGGCCGCAAGAGCACGCAACAATAACGAAGGCGAGCGGAACATTTTTTGCGCAATAAAGGGCGGCGACGGATTTCGATTTCCTTTAGTCGTCGCGATATCGGATTCGAGCTGGAAGTCGCCAATTTGCTATGGCTCAGCCGGGAATCGCGGCTTCGAGAGTGCCGCAAGTTTGCCTTTAAAAATAGACGTACAGGAGATTGCAATCATGAAAAAGTTAATAGCTGTCATCGCATCCGCATTGCTAGCCACTACTGTTTTCGAACAAACGGCGGCGGCGGCAGACGCTAACGATGCGCAAAAAGCTCAGCTGAAGGCAAACAGTGAGAAGATGGAAGCGCAGGCCACCGCGAACAAGAAGAAGGCGGAGGCACAGACCGATGCCGAGAAGGCGCAGGCCTCAGCTAATGAAGACAAAGCGTCTGCTCAGGCCGACGCCGACAAGAAGGCCGCCAAAGGCGCCAAGGCGACCACGCCCGCCGAGGCGTCCGGCGCTCGACATGATGCGGCGAACGCGCAAGCCAAGGCCAATAAAAAAATGCAGCAGGCCCAGAGCAAAGCTGACAGAAAGAAGCACGACGCCGCAAACGATGCGAACGTAGCACAAGCGAAGGCCGACGAGAAAAAGGTCGAAGCGCAAAACGACGCTAACAAAAAGGCGGCGGAAGCCAAAGTCGACGCCGCAAAGAAGCAATAGAAAATGATGGGCGATCGTGCCGCTGGCCGATCGCCTTTAATCGTCACTCGTCCTGGCGCAGTCCGCACTGACGCTTTTGGCATTCATCGCGACACTTTTTTGTTTTCGATGAGCGGCCTTCGAAGCAGGGTGCGCTAGCTCGTCCATCAAGGCTCCTCGACGCGGGTCCAGGACGCATCGGGATCGAACTCGGTTAGCGGCTGTGCCGATGGGCCGCGATTCTTTTGATACACGACGCCGTTGTTGTTGACGACGAAAGTCATCACGCCGCTTGCGCCATACTGCGCGGGGTACGCGGCCATCGCGAAGCCGGCCAGCATGCGCCCGTTGATGATGTAGTTGAAAGGGCCGCCCGGCGCGTGCTTTCCCTGTCGCGTGAGAATGCGGAAGTAATATCCGTGATATGCATCGCCTGGGTTTCGATCCTTGAGATAGTTCGCGCTTGCTGCGATCAGCGGCCCGAACGGACTCGGCTCTTCACCCTTCGATTCATCCGCCGGCCAATACAGCCCGTCACGCTTGCCTGGCGTGCTGCCGAGCTTGCGCGCGTATTGCAGCACGCCGTCGCCCACGCGGTCGCGCGTCGCGTACTCGCGTTGCGCATCGACATACGCGCGCATCACCTTGATGGCCTCGCGCTCGTTCGCGCCGATGCGCCGATCCAGCACTTCCTGCTCGCCCTCTTCGGTTGCGAAGCGCCACGCGCCCTGCGTGCGAACGAGTGGAATCGGCATGGGCCACGCTTCATCACCGATACGCAGGATGCGGCGGTCCGGCGCCGTTTCCTCCAGCATGTGATACGCATTGAACTCAGCGAGCGCGTTGGCGCGCAGCTCGCGGTTCTCGGCTTCATCCGGCGTCACGACGAGTTCCTTGTGCGCATCGCCGAAGATGGCGATGAGTGCGGCGTCGTCGTTCGACTTGAGCGCCTGTTCCAGTGCACTGACCGCTTCGTCCGGCGTTTTGAAGGTCTGCTGCGACCCGGCGGCGAGAGCACCCAGAGGAACGGTGAGCATTGCGACAACTGAGCATGCGACGAACCGGCGGGACAAGATATTCACGAAACGTCTCCTATCGGCGGCCGACGCGGCCGCCCCCGCCGAATCCACCGCGCGCACCGCCCGAAAAGCCGCCACCCTGAAAATTGCGCCCACCCGGCCCGCCCGACATCGACTGCCGGCTCGCTGCGCCGCGCGTGCTGTCCGCTCTGGCGCCCTGGGCGGACCCGTAGCCGCTGAACGCGTCGCCACCCCGTCCCTGAAGGTTGCCGGCGCTCTGTGCGCGTGGCGACTGCGCGGCCGTCGGGGCGCGCGCGCCAGCGCGTTCGCCGCCCGCCGCGCCGAAGTTGCCGCCGCTGGCGCGAGTCGGAGCGTCGCCCACGCGCTGGGCCGATGCGCGTGTGCTGGCACCCGACACCTGTCCGGGCTTCTTTTCCGAGCGCCATTGGG
Organism: Caballeronia sp. INML3B; assembly: GCF_023631305.1. Taxonomy (NCBI): domain Bacteria; kingdom Pseudomonadati; phylum Pseudomonadota; class Betaproteobacteria; order Burkholderiales; family Burkholderiaceae; genus Caballeronia; species Caballeronia sp. INML3B. Next base: position 87,609 of record NZ_JALQDI010000060.1, on the reverse strand, counting down.
TCGAGCCCTGAGACGCAGAGCTTCCGTTCGCCGAGCGGTTCGCAGCGCGATTGCTCAGCTCGTTCTTGACCTCGGCCCGGTTGACATTGCCTTCGCGGTTGATGTTGATCGTGTTGTTGCCGCCGCTGTAGTTCGCTTCGTAATGCCCGCCGTGCCACGCCGCAGTGATCGCCGCGCCCCAGATAAGGCCGGTCGCGAACGCCGCCCCCGGCGCGTAGGGATAGTAGTAGACCGGATAAGGCGCCGGCCAGTAGCTATATACCGGCGTCGGGCTGCTGATGACAACCGTCGACGGGTTGTACTGAGGCACGTAGATGACTTCGGGATTCGACGGAACAATCTTGATGACTTCCTTCTCGACCACCACCGTCTGCTTGTCATCCGTCTTGAGATTTCCCACTGACTGGGTCTGACGTCGGAAACGCTGCACGGCCTGCAGCACGGCGCTTTGATCCGCGACCACCGCTTCGCCGAGCGCCACGGTCCAGTCGAGGTCGTTGCTCATTTTCTTCAGCACTTCGGGGTAATTCAGCAGCGCCTTGATCGGGTCCTGCCATGCTTCGTTGACCGGCAAGTCCTTCTCGGTTTTTCTGCGATCAAGGAACCGGTCTGCCTGCACTACTTCCACCGGATAAGTCGATGCCGGAAGAATGATCGCGACGAGGTCATCGGGATAGAGTGCGATCGGACCGACGAGCTTGTCCAGCGAACCCGAATCCATCGCTACCGGTGGCGCAGGTCCTGCCTCCGACGCCTGAGCCATGGTTTGCGTACCGCTTGCGACAGGTGTCGGAGCGACCGTTTGCGCACCGCTTTCCGGCGGCGTCTGAGGGACTGCGCACCCGCCTGCGCACAGCGCGGATGCGATCACGATCACGCTAAAGCACTCACGCATGTCCAGCACCACCGACATTGGCTATACCGCGCGTGTCTCAGTTCCGAAGAACATCAGATTGCAAATCTCGTTCGACGCAAGCGGTCATTGCGCGCTCGCACCGCCATGTGCTGCTGCGATCGCCGCGTCGCGCTCTTTGGCGGCTTCCGCCTTCTTGTGCTCGAAGACTTTCTTGGCCGCTGCGACTTTCTGATTATATTTTTTGTTGGCTGCGGAGATTTCCATTCGCATCTTGACGATTTCGTCGTTATTCGCAGGTTGAGCCGCGCCCTGATCGGTTTGTGCCCACGCATTCGTTGCGAGCGCGATCGACATCAGCACTACAGCTCCGTTGAGACGATTCATGACTGCCTCCTCTCGTTGACTGCCACCAACTTCTTCACGGAGATCCGAGGTGTGCCGGCCGTTCCTCTCCGCGCAAACATTTCCAGGAACGACAACGCGATAAAAACCGCACTCTGCTCTGCTCACAGTATGCGAACGCGTTCGTGAATTCAAGAAAGCCGTCGCGCGTGCCCGAAACAACAAGAAGGAAAATGTCGCGCATTAAACCATGCGCTCGTATTCACAGAGGTGCACGCACCGTGTAGAGGGCACGTCGCCGACGTGACTGTACTCGTAGCCGACGTACCGTTGCCTTCCAGCGTGGTGGAGACGTCGTGAACTTGCGACACGACCGGGTCGTCGACCTTCCTTCGTCCTGGACAAAGCGCGAAAGCCGCTCCCCACTGGAATCCGGTCCGGCTTCCGAAGTTATATTGCGCGATAACCCCGCCTGCCCGGCGGCATTTCGATTTTTTTTTAACCGATCGAATTGTCGTGCCACCGATCGCCAAGCGTCGTCGTTGCAAAAGTCGATTCACAACGGTCGAGGATGCCGCTATCTTGATGCACACACCACATCCAAGATGTCTCGACTCGTCGTCCGGAACTCACATCATGCTCGCTCGCAAACTCAGGCTGATCGCGTTGCTCACTGGCATGCTCGTCTGCTCCTGGCCGGACGTGTCTTTTGCAACGGAGCAGGCGCAACAACGTCGCGCCGGCCGCGACGTCCGTCAGGATACGCGCCAGAACGCCCGGCACACCAAGCAGGACTGCCGCGCCGCCAATCAGCAAGCAAACGCGCATTGCCGACACGACAAGCGGCAGACAAAGCAGCACGGGCGTCAAGCTGCAAGAGACATCAAATACTGACTACGCGAGACGCGCCCACTGACGACAACTGGCCTGCATTTCACGCGCGGCGCAACGCCGTCCGAAACATGCTGCCTGAGCGATGATGCGCTCGTGCATGGCGGCACGCGTGCAACCATTTCTCAGCGGGCATGACTTTTCCCGTCGACAAGCCGCTCATGCGCAAGCCGCTGACGTCCGGGCATGCGTCCATGGGGCCGATGCGAGCATTCTCTTTGCGTGGGCCCGCATCGGAAGCGCTAGTTTGCGTCGGATTGCCAACGAAGGCTGCGCGGCCGATCGAAAACCAGCAGCATCAAGCACGCATAAAAGGAAACCGCGAGAAAAAGCCCCATGCGCACCGCGAACGCGGCATAGACGTCTTTGCCCGCGATGCTGTCCTGCACTGACTGGCCGAGCAGGATGATCATCGTGACGAGGCCGTTCACCCAGACGCCCGGCGAGTAGCGCGTCATCCTTATGCCATAGAGCCTGCGCCCGACCATCAAACCGAACAGCAGCATCCATAGGAAGAACATCCAAAGGTGCACGGAGAGTTTCAGCGCGAACCAAAATATGATCGCGAGCAGTCCACCGAGCAGTGTCGAGCCGATGAGATCGCGCGCCGCCCCACGCGCGGTCGTCGTGCAGCTCTGTCTGCCGAGGCTGACTGACTTCATGATGATCGGCATATAGCTTGTCGGATCGGTCAATGCGAGAAGGTACGCTGGCATGACCACGAGCGCGGCGCGCAGCGCAATGCGTCTCGCCTGACCGGAGGACACGGCCCTCGCCGCAGGCGGTGGCTGCGCGCTCGCTGGCTCGGGAAACAGGCCGTGCATGAGCGCGGACACCAGCAAGGCGAGCAGCAACCCCTTCACCAGCGCGCCGACCACCGTTACGCCCACCTGGAAGTCGGCCGTGCCGGCCGCGGAGATCATCGTGAGCCCCGCCACCAGAAAGGTCGCGACCAGATTGTTGCCCCCACGTACCCCGTAGAGGAACGCAAGGAATAGCAACAGGCCGACGAGCATCACGCCGGCAAGCGCGTAATGTCGAAGCAGCGGAACGAGCAGCAGGCCGCTGCCGGTGGTCAGCATCACGATCAGCGCCAACATCGCGGCTGCCTTGAACGAAAGCGGCCGGTTCTGTGTCGCGAGCAGAAAGACCGCGAACACCGGCGCGATCACGGGAACCGGGAAATCCAGCGCGAAACTGATCGCGAGGCACAACGCCGTCCCCGTCGCCATGCGCAGCGTACGACCATCTCGAAGCGGGAGCCTGTTTTCCATGGCGTCATCAATAGACGTAGGCCAGCCAGCTCATCGCACGCAGGAAAATGCGACCGAGCGGATTGAGCGGATTGCCTTCGCTCGGAAACGCCATCACCTCGGCCTGCCCGCCCACACGCATGTTGCTCAGGCGCGCGCGCTCGTCCTTATCGAACTCGACGATCACGGGGAAGCGCTGAGCCGGTCGCAGCCAATCGCGGCTTGTCTGCACACTAGGCAGACTGCCGGGTGGCGTGCTCTGCCCCACGCTCACACCGAACCCGATGCTGCGAATCCGCCCTTTGAAAACTTTGCCCGGGAGCGCATCCAGCACGATAGACACCGGTGTGCCGGGCCTGAGGCGGCCGAGATTGTTTTCGGTCATGTCCGCGCTGATCCACACGTCGCGGATTGCAATGAGCGTCATCACCGCCTTGCCTGCCGAGGCGAACTGGCCGACTTCGGTGCCGAGATCGGTAATGACGCCGCCGGTGCGCGCCCTGATGCGCGTGTTGGCGAGATCGAGTTCGGCCCTCTCGAGCGCTGCGGCGGCGCTGCGCAACTGCGCGTTCTCCGCCTCGATTCCGCCCTGCTGTTCGCGCGCACGCTCGACTTCCGCACGCGCCGCGACAACCTGACTTTGCGCTTGCTCGTACGTCGCTCGCGCCACTTCGAGACGCCGCAGCGAGATCGTGCCCTCGTCCTCGCGATACAGCCTTTCGAGCCGCTCGCTGTCCTGCCGCGCCTTGACCTCGTTTGCGATGGCCGCACGCAATGACGCACGCGCCGAATCGATGGCAGCCGTGCTCGCGCCGATCTGGCGGCGCATGGTTTCGAGATCGGCCCGCGCACGGTCGGCGGCGATGCGATATTGCTCGCCTTCGATCTCGAAGAGCACGTCGCCCGCGTTGACCTCTTGATTGTCACGCACCAGCACGCGCGTCACCCGACCCGATACTTCCGCGGCCACGGGCACCACATAGGCCTGCACGCGCGCCTGCTGCGTATAGGGCGTGATGCGGTCGGCAAGCAGATACCAGATCAGGCTCACGACGATCAAAGCGACGACCCACTTCACCGTCCTGCCCGACGGATCGTCGGCCGGTGGCGGCGGCGGAGCGGGTGACGGTGGCGCCGACGGCGTCCGCGCCGATGCGGTATCGGACGGCTCGGACTTCTCGCTCATCGGAACGCTCCTTCGGACGGCGCGTTCGCCGCCGGGGGCACGCTCACCTCGTTTAGCAGGTCGCCCCAGTTTGTGCGTTGCTGCATTTGCTGGCGTGTCGCGGGGTCGATGAGCGGCTGGCGCGTGGTCCAGCCACCGCCCAGCGCCTTGTAGAGCGCGATCAGACTGCCGACCGCATTGCGCCGGTTGACGACATACGCGTCCTGCTGGGCGAACAGCGCGCGCTGTGCATCGAGTACCCGCTGGAAGTCCGAATATCCTTCCCGATAAATCGTGCTCGCGAGCGTCAGCGAGCGCCGCGCAGCCAACTGTGCCTCGTTCAGGATGGCGTCGCGCCGCAACGCGGCGTTCATGGCCGTGGCGGCATCATCCGCCTCGCGCGCCGCCTCGCGCACGGTGTTCTGGTAGGCGACGGTCAACTGCTGCAGCCGCGCGTCCTGAACACGCACGTTGTTCGTGATCCTGCCGTGATCGAAGACGTTCCAGACGACGCTCGGGCCGGTCGCCACGGCAAGCGTGCTCGGTGAGCCGGCGAGCGAGCTCGCGCTGAAGCCGAGCGTGCCGAGCAGGGACACCGACGGATAAAAGTCCGCCTCAGCCACGCCGATGAGTGCCGACTGCGCGGCCATCTGATATTCGGCGGCGCGCACGTCGGGGCGGCGCAGCAGCAGATCGGCGGGCACGTCCTGAAGGACGGCATGGTCCACGAGCGGAATCACGCCTTCCTTGCCGGACGACACATCGAGTTCCGGCAACGGGCCGGGCGGTCGCCCCATCAGCAGGGACAGCGCGTGCCTGGCGAGCACGATCTGGCTCTCCAGATCCGGAATGCTGCTCAGCGTGCCCAGGTACTGAGTCCTCGCCTGCTGGAGATCGAGTTCGTCCGTCTCGCCGGCCTTGAAGAGCTTTTGCGCGATGTCGTAGCTGCGCTTCTGCAACCGGGCGTTCTCGCGGGCGATGCGCAGGCGCGCCTCGGCAGTGCGCAGCGTGAAATAAGTGTCGGCCACCTGCGCGTGCAACAGGACCAGCGCGGCATCGCGGTTCGCCTGCGCGGCGAAGAACCCGGCGTCCGCCGACTCGATCGCGCGCGCGAAACGCCCCCAGAAGTCGAGTTCCCATCCGACGACGAAGCCCGCGCCATATTGCAGATAGACGCCCGAGCGGGGCTCGAATCCGTCCGAGCGCTTGCGTGCCGACACGAGCACCTCGCCGCTGGCCTGTTGCACCTGCGGGTAGCGCCCCGCGAGCGCGATGCCGAGTTGCGCGCGAGCCTCGATCACGCGCAAACCGGCGATCTGCAGATCACCATTTCCCGCATCGGCTTGTGCCATCAAGCGTTCGAGGTTCTCATCGCTGAAAACCGCCCACCACTGCCGAACGTCGGGCTGCGGCGCCTGCTGCGTGACCTGCTCGAGCGACGCGCTGCTCCAGTGCTCGCTCCACCTCTCGTGCTGCGGATGAAAGTCCGGCCCCACGCGCATGCAGCCGCTCAGGAACCACGCGAGGCTCACGCTGACGCGGGCGGCCCGCCGCAGCCGTCTCATCCCGCTCGCGTGCATTGATGGGGACATGGCGCCGTCTCCGCGGCGCCCTTCACTGAGGCTCCCGTTGTTGCGCGGTTTCGGGGGCCGGCTGGTCTCTCACCCACCGCCAGAACAACTTGTAGGCGACTGCGAGCATCACGGGACCGATGAAGAGGCCGATCACCCCGCCCGTCACCATCCCGCCGAGCGCGCCGATCAACACGACGGGCATCGGTACGGCGACGCCTCGCCCCAGCAAGAGCGGCTTGAGCACGTTATCGGCCAGTCCCGCGACGAAAATATAGACCGAGAAGATGATCGTCGCCGTGCTCACTCCCTCGGTGACAATCACGAAGATGATGACCGGAACGGTGATCAATGTGGCGGGCAACTGCATGATGCCGATCAGTAGCACGGCGAGGGCAAGCAGGCCCGCGCCAGGAATGCCCATGACGATGAAACCGATGCCGATCAACAGCATCTGGATGAACGCGATCCCGACCACACCCTGCGCCACGGCCCGGATGGTAGCCGTGCACAGATCGGCGATCTGCTGGCCGTTTTCGGGCCCGGAGATGCGCGAAGCGATCTGCACGGCGCTACGATAGCCCTTCTCGCCGTGAGCCATGAAAATACCCGCGACGATCAGGGCAAGGAAAAAGACGAGCAGCCCGGCTCCCAGACCGGTGATTGTGCCGAGCATGGCAAGACCGGCCTCCTTGAGCTGGGGCGCGAACTTCTGCGCGAGACCTGAGATATCCGTGGATGCCTGCGCCCAGAAGCCGTATATTCGCTGCCCCACCAGAGGCCACGCGGCCACCGATTCTGCAGGAGGCGGAATCTGGAAGTTACCGCTCCTGATGACGGCCATCGCACGCTCGATCGAATTGGCCACCGCCACGCCCAGCAAATACGTCGGCACGAGGATGACGACGAAGGCGACGAGGACGATCAGCGAGGCGGTGAGGCCATCCTTGCCTGAAAGTACGTTGCGGAGTCTGAGCTGAAGCGGATAGAGCGTGACCGCAAGGATCAGCGCCCAGACCATCAGGTCGAGGAACGGGACGAAAACCCGGAAACAGAAGACGGCCAGAACGGCAACGAGTCCGGCGCGAATCAGGACGTCGAGCAGCTCTCTGGAGAGCGTGCGCTCGGGAATCGGCGATAGCATCTCGTGCCTCCTCGCAGTTTGCCGCGAGCATTTCCGTGGGCAAACCATGCTTGCCAGGGATCAACTTGGTAACCGGACGCAACTTCTCAATCGCTCGCGCGGCGGCATCGCCACTCACTGAGTCGTGCCGCTCACGTTCAGGACGTGCCGATGAATACGCACGCAAAGACTGCATGCCAGAAGATATGCGCTCCCGAGAATGCGCTCACCCGTCCAAGTCTAGGACGGGCAGCACGACTTCACAAACGAATCGGTGCATGGTGCCCGCGATCACCATATGGGCACCGTAATCGCGAAATGACGTCTACTCTGTTCGAGCCTGCGCAGTCGCCTCGAAGAGCCGCCGGTGAACGAGCAGCAAAAGAGGCGTCGAGACCATCGACAGCGCGACGACCAGCGTGACGAGCGATGCCTGGCGTTGATCGATGACACCGGCGGCCAGTGACGCGGCCATAACGACGAACGCGAACTCGCCGCCCTGTGACAGCAAAATGGCGAAGTAGCCGCGCTGCGAATCCGGCACTTCAAAGCGGCTCGCAAGAAACCACTGCGCGGCCGCCTTCACGCTGACCACCGCCACGACGAGCACCGCAACGCGCACCGGCTCACGCATCAGCACGCTGAAATCCATCGACATACCCACCGCAATGAAAAACAGGCCGAGCAGCAAGCCCTTGAATGGCGCCATGTCGACTTCGACTTCATGGCGGTAATCGGAATCGGCGAGCAGTACGCCCGCGACGAAGGCGCCCAGGGACATCGACAGATGCACGCTTTGCATGAGCAGTGCAATGCCGATGATCCAGAGCAGTGCGAACGCAGTGAAGATCTCGGCGACGCCGGTGCTGGTGATCAGCCGCAGCACGACGTTCAGCAGATAGCGGCCGACGAGCGCTATCGCGCCCAGCATGGCAAGTGCCTTCAGGGCGACGAGCCAGCCCGATTCCGCCGCGGGTACGGGCACCGTCGTACCGAGCAATGGCAGCAGCGCGATCAGCGGGATGGCGGCCATGTCCTGGAACAGCAGAATGCCGAATCCGGCGCGGCCCGTCGGCATGTCCATGAGCTTGCGCGCCTGAAGCTCGGACATGACCATTGCGGTCGATGACAGCGACAGCGCGAGGCCGCCAGTCAGTGCGACTCGCCAGGGCAGTCCCAGCATCATGAAAATCCCCAGCAAAGCAGCGGCACAGACGGTCATCTGCATCGTGCCGTAGCCAAAGATGGTGCGGCGCATCGCCCACAGCGCGTCGACCTTCATTTCGAGGCCGATCACGAACATCATCAACACGATGCCCAACTCGGAAAAGTGGAGGATGGCGTCGACGTCGGTCACGAGCTTCAGTACCCAGGGGCCGATCATGATGCCTGCCAGCAGGTAGCCGAGCACCGCGCCAAAGCCGAAGCGAACAGCCAGCGGCACGGTGATCAGCGCCGACGCAAGAAAGATGACCACGTCGATCAGCAGCTTCGTCATGCGTCGACCTCCCGAACCGGCACGCGATGAACGCGCATGGGGCACCCGAACCGGCTCAACGGATGGCACCGGAGCACCGAACGCGCGAGACGTAGGCGGCGTGCCCTATTGGAGCGCGACCGATCTCGTCTTATTCTGCGGGACCGGACGATGAGCATCGCATGCCGGGGCCTCTGGCATCGTCGACATTCTTCAGTGAAACGAAAAGCCTGCTCCCGGTGGTCGCCGTGATGATGCGCCCGCAACCGACAATCCGAATGAACTTGATATCGGTCGCGACGGCGACGGGCGGGCTTTGCGCGCCGTGCCCTCGATGCGCCCAATTGTCTTGCCTGCGTATCACGAAGTGTGCTGCGCGCCGCGCGAGGCAACACCGGACCAGTTCAACTATCTCAATCTCTCAGATAGTCGATTGTGCATTGTTTGTCATTAGTTTTTTGTGGGGGGCTTACACGTTGTGTCGCTCCCTAACCAGCATCAGCGGGATCTCGACGAGACTGGCTACCCGATTGGGAACGCTGCCAAGATAGGCTCGCGCGCCGCCGCGCCTGCCGTGCGTTCCCATCACGATGAGATCCGCATCGCAGCGTTGTGCTTCACGCAATGTGGCGCTCGCTATGTCGTCGGTGCCGGTCTCTGTGCTGATCAGAGCGGTCGAGACCAGTGAAGGCGTTACGTTGTGCAGGCATTCAAGCTCCTTGGCCGCGGCCGCGATCGCCAAGGTTCCCTCCTTGACCAAAGCCAGCTCGAGCGGGGTCGCCGGCATCAATCCGCCGGGACATATCGCGCGGTCCACGACATAGACCACGCGTATCTGCGTGTCGGCGGCTGCGAACCTCGCTCCGACGCCCACTGCCACAAGCGACGTTACGCTGCCATCGACCGCGAAGAGGACGCGCTGCACGCCGGCGTCGTATGTACTTTCGTATACGGCCGGCACGACGATCAATGCGCATGTCGCGAACCGGCTGAGCCTGTCCATCACCGCTGGGTCGAACCACCTTACCAATCCGTGATGCTGGCGGATACCAAGAATCAGCAGGCCCGCGCGATCCTCGCCCGCCTCTGCGGCAAGTTCATGTACGACGCTATCACCTTCCTTCGCGAGATCGATTACGCGACTTCGCACTGCAGCAACCGACTTTGCAAGCACAGTGCTCGCCTCGGTGATCGCGCGTTCCGCTCGTTCCATCAGTTCCCTGTGCTCCATGCCGCGATCCGGCTCCGAGCGAGCCGTGTTCGATGCGTACTCGTGCGGATCGAGCGCCAGGGAGAGAATCGTCAGTTTGGTGTCGGGGGTTGCAAGTCGCCGCGCGAACCCGGCGGCGCATCGAGACACTTCCAAAGAATCCAGGCAGAGAACGATATGCTGAGAGCCGCGGGGTTGCGGCGGCGCATCCTTGATTGGTTCCATGACTCATTCTCCCGGCGTGTACAGCAGACGCGGCGTGCCTCCGTCCGAGGCCATTGGCACTCATGCGCCTGTCCTGCACAGTTCCGTGCACTGCACGCTGCGAGAACCGTTCGTTGTTGCTAGCGCGACGACGAAACGGACGGCGGAAGCCCGAAGTGCGTTTTGACGTCTCTCACGCCCGGGACGTTCTCGGCCGCAACGCGGATCGCGTTGCCTTCTTCCGAAGGAATCACGGGCCCCCAGAGATGAACGGTTCCGTTCTCAACGGTGACGTTTTCCCGCGCGAGCGCCCAAGGATGATCTTTCATGGCCGCGAGCACGTCTTCGCGGATCGCGTTATCGCCGCTCTCCGCCGCAGTGGACACGTCGGGCGCCATGGTCACGAGCGCGCGAATCAGGTTGGCCCGGCTCACCACGCCGACAACTTTTCCGTCGCGCATGACCGGCACACGTTTGATACGGCGACGATCGAGCAGCTCGGCGATATCGGCGACGGGACATGTTTCAGTCACCGTCGAGACGTCGGTCGTCATCACATCTTCGACCTTCCTCGCGTGTTCCTTCACATACTGGTTTGCGAGTTCAGTCGTGGACGCAGCAAGCTCCAGCCACCACGAGCGCTGTTTGACGCCGGTCCCGATCTCCGCGCGCCGCATCAGATCGCCCTCCGTGACCATACCAAGTAGCCTGCCGGACTCGTCGACCACAGGCATCCCGCTGATGCCAGCGAACACCATCATCCCCGCGGCGTGCCGTATGGACATGTCCGGACTGGCCGTAATGATCCGGGTTGTCATGATGTCGGAAGCTCGCACGTTCATCTCCTTCGGGGAAGTCATCGCGGTGTGCCACGACGGTTGGTGTGCCGTTTGTGGGCCGTGCGCCTGACTTCGGAATCAGGGCAACTTCATGAGGTACACAACCGAATCCGCATTACCGGCGAGTTCTACACCGCGGGGCCCGCCCAGTCACAATTCAACTGGAGCGAGGCAATCCCAAGACAAAAAGCAGAATGCCGCTGTGGTCACAGTATGCGAACTCCAAAGTGAATTCAAGGAACCGGACGCGTGCGTGTCTCGTTGGATCCGGACGCTTTGAAGCTCGAATCGATCGCTCGTTTCGAATGTGAGGAAAAAATCCTCGGCGAGCCTGTCGCCGTAGTCAGCAATTAAAGAAATCGGCGACTGACTGGATTGCTCAATGCGATACGCCCTCCGACCGGACCGTTCTCCGCAATACGATGTCGCGTTCGGGATCGGGCAGCGCAAGGATCGCGTGCATTGTCACTCGCATCGCCCAGCATGCTTCGACGGGTGCCGCGGCTCTCGGGTCTCGGGAATAAGCCAGGTAACGCGCGATGTTCGCTGGAATATAACCAAGCTCATTCAGCAAAGACCGCTTCAGGCTCTCGTCGGCATGCGCGTATTGCTGGGCGGTGGGCACATCCGGCCGTGTTTCAGACCCGGCTGCTCGAAGGGCGGCCGACAACACATGAAAATACGCGTCGATATCGGCTTCAGATATCGCACTCAGCGAGATTCGATCGACGACTTCGCTCATTTCGTTCAAACCGAAGCAATCGGATGGAACCAGCGTGTCGAGGAACTTCGATATGAGCGAGACATATTGCAGCCGTAGCGCCGGCGACAGTCGTTCGAGGCCGTCCGACATCAGTTCGGCACGGGCGCGTGGATTCAAATAGATTTTGCTCGAACGACGGGCGTTTCCGGCGACCATGGAATCGGCATTGATGCGCGAGACCCAGGCGAGGATGAGTTTCCCTTTATCGGAAGCGGGATCGACGCCGTTTGCAACCAGCATCTCGTCGTAGACGGGTCGACGGTTTGCTGCGGAAAGCGCTGGCGAGTGATCGAGCACGGTCGAAGTGCCGAGCCAAAGCTCATCATATCTGAACGCAGCATGGACTTGAGACGCGTACATTGCCACAACCAGACAGGCGATCAGGCTACCGAACAAGGCATTCATGTCCCCCTCCGCGCCCGATGAACGCCCTTCGCGTTCGATCCGGTCGCGAGGGCTTCGCTTTCAAGATAGTTCAGCCAGAGCGATGAGCGCAATCGATTAAAAACTCGATACGCGACCGTCCAAAGCATTCCAGCTTTTCGAAAACGATTCGCCTCCTCATTGCACTATCCGCGGCAGTATTCCTTAGCGCCTGGCCACACGCGACGACCGCAACGCAACAGACATGACACCGTGGTGGCAGCAAGAGCGTCGTCCTGAAGGAAACTTTAAGTACTGACTTAAGCAAGGCCTCGTGCTACTTGAATTTGGTGCGCGTGCGTGATATCGACTCTATAACGAAGGGTCAGTTAAAGCTGTACATGACACCGGCAACGCTCAGCGTCCTCGCGGCGAAGGGACGACCCGTGCGCGGCGCAACGCCGCGCGGATACATGCCACCTATGTTCCGATGCACGTTCATTGAATGGAGACGTCGTAATGAGCAAGCACTCCAGAGGCGATACATCGCAAGAGCCTGTCCTCGAGAGCGACGAACTTCGACTCGTCGATGCGTGGTGGCGCGCGTGCAACTACCTTTCCGCGGGCATGATCTTTCTCATTGACAATCCGCTCCTGCGCGAGCCGCTCAAACCCGAGCACGTCAAGCAGCGCCTGCTCGGTCACTGGGGCGCGAGCCCCGCTCTCTCGTTCGTGTGGGCGCATCTGAACCGCGTGATCAAGCGTGACGATCTCGACGTGATCTTCATGGCCGGGCCCGGTCATGGCGCGCCCGGCGTGCTCGGTCCGGCGTACCTCGAAGGCACCTATTCGGAGGTGTATCCGGACAAGAGCGAAGATGAAGAAGGCATGCAGAAGTTCTTCAAGCAGTTCTCTTTTCCCGGGCATATCGGCTCGCACGTGACGCCGGAAACCCCGGGCTCCATTCATGAAGGCGGGGAGCTTGGGTATAGCCTTTCTCACGCGTATGGGGCGGCACTGGACAATCCGCGCTTGATCGTCGCCTGCGTCGTCGGCGACGGCGAAGCTGAGACCGGCCCGCTCGCGACGGCCTGGCACTCGAACAAGTTCATCAATCCCGCGCGCGACGGCGCCGTGCTGCCGATCCTGAATCTGAACGGCTACAAGATCGCCAATCCGACGATCCTCGCGCGCATCAGCCATGACGAACTCGAGGCGTTGTTCGTCGGCTATGGCTATCGACCGTATTTCGTCGAAGGATCGGATCCCGTCGAGATGCATCAAAAGATGGCGGAAACACTCGATGCCGCCACCGCCGAGATCCGCGCGATCTGGGACGAGGCGCGCAGCAATAAGGACGTCGAGCGGCCGCGCTGGCCGATGATCGTCCTGCGCACGCCGAAAGGCTGGACCGGCCCGAAGGAAATCAACGGTCACAAGGTCGAAGGCTCGTGGCGCGCGCATCAGGTCCCATTCTCCGATGTGCACGGCAATCCCGCGAATCTCGCGGTGCTCGAACGCTGGATGCAGAGCTACCAGCCCGAAGAACTTTTCGACGCCGACGGCCGGCTGCGCGCGGAGATTCGGGCGATCGCGCCCACCGGTACGCGCCGCATGAGCGCGAATCCCCACACTAACGGCGGCGTGCTGCGCAAGGAACTGAAGCTGCCGGATTTTCGCGACTACGCCGTCGATGTCGGTCAGGCAGGCAAGATCCAGCATGAGAACACGCGTCCGCTGGGCGCCTTCCTGCGCGACGTGATGCGTTGCAATATGGACAGGTTTCGCGTGTTCGGCCCCGACGAGACGGCATCGAATCGCCTACAGGCCATCTATGAAGTCAGCAAGAAAGTCTGGATGGCCGATCTCCTTCCGGAAGACGAGGACGGCGGCGAGTTGTCGCGCGACGGCCGCGTGATGGAAATGCTCTCCGAGCACACGCTTCTCGGCTGGCTCGAAGGCTATCTGCTGTCGGGGCGACATGGCTTCTTCCATACGTACGAAGCATTCGCGCATGTCATCGATTCGATGTTCAATCAGCATGCGAAATGGCTCGACATCTGCAAGAACCATGTGCCGTGGCGCGCGTCGGTTTCGTCGGAAACCATCCTGCTCTCGTCGACCGTATGGCGGCAGGATCACAATGGCTTCTCGCATCAGGACCCCGGCTTCATCGATCTCGTCACCAACAAGAGCCCGTCGGTGACGCGCGTGTATCTCCCGCCCGATGCCAACACGCTGCTCGTCGTGGCCGATCAATGCCTGCGCTCGAGCGATTGCATCAATGTGATCGTCGCGGACAAGCAGAAGCATTTGCAGTTCATGACCATCGACGAAGCGATCGTCCACTGCGCGAAGGGCATCGGCGTGTGGCGGCGCGCGAGCAACGACGAACACGAAGAACCCGACGTCGTCATGGCTTCCTGCGGCGATGTTGCGACGCAGGAAGCGCTCGCCGCGACCGCTATTCTCCGTGAGCGTTTGCCAGAGCTGAAGGTGCGCTTCGTGAACGTCGTCGATCTCTTCAAGATGCAGCCGAACACGGAGCATCCGCATGGATCGAGCGTGCGCAATTTCGAAAGCCTGTTCACCATCGACAAGCCCGTGATCTTCAATTTCCACGGCTATCCATGGCTGATCCACAGGCTCGCCTACCGGTTCCGAAATCATGAAAACCTGCACGTGCGCGGTTACAAGGAGAAGGGCAACATCAACACGCCGCTCGAACTGGCAATACTCAATCAGGTCGATCGTTTCAATCTCGTGATCGATGTGCTCGATCGCGTGCCTCGCCTGCGCGGAAGAACCGCGCACCTGAGAGAGGACATGAAGAACGCGGTCATCTCTCATCTGGATTACGCGCACACGCACGGCACCGATAAGCCGGAAATCGCGGAATGGGTGTGGCCGTTTTAATCGCGGAGCGCCGATGAAGTTCGCGTCAATTGCAGCAACATCGGCGCTGGATTCGAAGGGCGTAACGAACGGGGGCGGTCATGACGACACGGAGTGGACGGCTCCTTAGCGCGAGCCTCCTCGTCTTGCTGGCAGGCTGCCCCTCGAAACAACAGGATCAGCCGGCTCAGAACCCGCCCGCGGCCGCGTCGGCGCCCGCTAATGCTTCAGCAGCAGCTCCCGCCTCCATCGCGGCTCTTGCCTCTGCAGCGGCCCCCGCGTCCGTTGCGGCCTTGCCTCCCTTGCCCGCATCTGCGACGCAGCCTGCGGCCCAGCAATATCCGCCCGAAGAACTGGAGGCGCTGGTCGCGCCGGTCGCGCTTTATCCTGATTCGTTGTTGTCGCAGGTGCTGATGGCGTCGACGTATCCGCTGGAGATCGTGCACGCCGCCCGGTGGGTCAAGTCGCATCCGAATGTGAAGGGCGACGCCGCGGTGATAGCTGTCCAGGATCAGTCATGGGACGTCAGCGTCAAATCCCTGGTGGCGTTTCCCCAAGTGCTCGTACCCATGAACGACAAGCTCGACTCGACCCAACGACTCGGGGATGCGTTTCTCGCTCAGCCGAATGACGTGCTGGCCGCCGTGCAGCGTCTGAGGATTCGCGCGCAGGATACCGGACATCTGAAGTCGACTCCGCAGCAGAAAGTGAGCGTCGAAGCACGTTCCGCCACGAGCCAGACCGGCCAGCCGGGCCAAGCGCCTCCCACGCAGAGCATCGTGCGCATCGAACCGGCCGACCCGCAGGTCATCTACGTGCCCTCCTACAATCCGACCGTCGTCTATGGGGGCTGGCCCGCGCCGGCCTACCCGCCGACGTACTGGCCGCCGCCACCGGCCTA
Organism: Caballeronia sp. INML3B; assembly: GCF_023631305.1. Taxonomy (NCBI): domain Bacteria; kingdom Pseudomonadati; phylum Pseudomonadota; class Betaproteobacteria; order Burkholderiales; family Burkholderiaceae; genus Caballeronia; species Caballeronia sp. INML3B. The sequence continues at coordinate 71,756 of NZ_JALQDI010000060.1, read as the reverse complement.
TTACCCCGGAGCCGCCCTTGCGAGCGGATTTGCATGGGGCCTCGGCATCGCCGCGGCGGGCGCGATTTTTAGCGATTGCAACTGGAACAGCAACGACGTCAACGTCAACATCAACAAGGCCACGAACATCGATCGCAACTTCGACCGCACCAAGGTCGAGAGCGGCAAGTGGCAGCATGACGCGCGGCACCGCCAGGGAGTTGCCTATCGCGACAACGCGACGCGCGACAAGTACTCACGCGGCGTGCAAGGCGCAGATTCCCGGCGCGACTATCGCGGACGCAACGGCGCCACGCCCGAGCGCGTGAGCACGGCCGATCGGACGGCGGCACGCAACCAGGGAACGGCCAGCCGGCAGGGTCGCGCAAACAACGCATCGGTCGCCAACCGCGCAGGCGCGAATGCCACCGGCGCCGGCAATCGCGCGAATGCGCCCAATCGTCAGGCGGCAGCAGGCGATCGAGCGCAGACGGCGAACCGCAATGCGGTCGCGGGCAATCGTCCTCAGACCGCCAATCGGACGGCTCAAATGCCAGACCGCGCTCAGTCACCGGCCCGCGGCAACGCAGGGAGCACGCAGGCGGGCAATCGGGGGGCGTACGCCGGCGGCGCGCGCGATACCGCATTCCAGGGCGTCGGCGGCGGTGGCGCGGCGCAACGCGATTTCAACCGTGGCCAGTCGAGCTTTCAGTCGTCGAACTTCAACCGTGGCGGCGGTGGCGGCGCGCGTGGCGGTGGTGGTGGCGGTGGACGCGGCGGCGGACGGCGTTGAGGAGAGCGACCATGAAGAGACTATCGGAGATTGTCGCGCTCCTCGCCGTGGCCGGAAGCACGATGACCGTCGCGCTCGCGCTCGCCGTCATTCCGGTTCCGGCGTTGAGCGCACAGAAGTTCTTCCAGACACCTGAAGCGGCGATGAACGCCTTCGGGACCGCCGTCGCCGACAACGACGAAGGCGAACTCAAGGCTTTGCTGGGCGCCGATTTCCGCAACGTGATTCCTTCGGTCGGCGCCGAGCTCCGGAACAAGTTCCTGACCGCCTGGAAGGCTTCCCACGCGATTCAGACGACCGACAGCGAGCACGCCCGAATCGTCGTCGGCAACGACGGCTGGACGCTGCCCATCCCGCTCGTGAAAAGGCAGCAAGGCTGGGAATTCGACATGCGCGCAGGCGCCGACGAAATGCGCCTTCGGCAGATCGGGCGCAACGAGCTCGCCGTGATTCAGACGATGCTCGCAATCTACGATGCACAACGCGAGTACGCATCGAAGTATCACGACGGCAACAAGGTTTACGTCTATGCAGACAAGTTCGTCAGCAGCGACGGCAAACATGACGGGCTGTATTGGCCGACCGGCGCGGATGAAGAACCGAGCCCGCTCGGTCCCGCCTTCATGACGGCTGGCGCTCGCGCCAGATCGGAGGCCGGCTACTACGGTTACCACTACAAGCTGCTACGCGCCCAAGGGCCTCATGCACCGGGTGGCGCATACGACTACATGGTCAACGGCCGTCTGTTGGGCGGCTTTGCCGTGGTCGCATGGCCCGCCCAGTATGGCGAAACGGGCATCAAGAGCTTTATGGTCAGTCACGACGGACAGGTCTATGAGCGCGATCTTGGCCCGGACGGTGACAAAAAGGTCGCAGCGATGAAGTCATTCGATCCCGGAGCGGGGTGGGAAAAGGAGGCGCCTTGAACCGCTGCGTTGTTCCTTCACCTCGAGGAGGCTCGTCAGGCTTTGCCTCACCCCGATGTTCGCAATGCCCATTTGAAGTTGGCGGGTTCGACTGCGGTCGCATAAAGTGAGAGGAACACATCGCGCCTTTTCGTGTCGATGATTCGCACGGCTGCGCGCCTGAAAGACATCGAGGTCTGTGTAGAAAGCGTTCCGGGAGAATTGAATCTCTCGGTCTTGGCTGGAGCAGGCAAATGAACAAGATGCTTGGAATCGGCGCGACGGCGATTGTCACAGTTGCCGGAGTAGCGCATGCGCAAAGCAGTATCACGCTTTATGGCCTGATCGACGCAGGCCTCACCTACACCAACAACCAGATCAGCGGAACGGGCGGCGGCCACAGCAACTGGGAGATGACGAGCGGCGCGGTCCAGTACGGTCGCTGGGGTTTGCGCGGAGTTGAAGACCTCGGTGCGGGAGTGAAGGCCATCTTCACCCTGGAGAGCGGCTTCAATCTGAACAACGGGCAGTTCTCGTCGAGCAACCGCATCTTCAATCGCCAAGCGTATATCGGCTTGTCGAGCCGCGATTACGGTGCGCTCACGCTGGGCCGCCAAACCGACAGCATGGTCGATTTCGTCGCGCCGCTTTCATTGACGGGTACGGAATTCGGCGGCACGCACTTCGCGCATCCGCTGGACAATGACAACCTGAACGATTCGTTTCAGATCAATAACTCGGTCAAGTATCTGAGTCCGAATTTCGGCGGCCTCAGGATCGGTGCGCTGTACGGCTTTTCCAATCAGGCTGGCGGATTCACGAATAATCGCGCATATAGCTTTGGTATGTCCTATGCCTGGGGAGCGCTGAATTTTGGTGCTGGTTACCTCGGGCTCAGCAGTTCCGCGCGCACGCCGGCACAGTTGAATACGGGCGGCGCAGTCACCGATACGACCGGCGCGTCCCTGCAGGGCGCGCTCGCGCCGACGGGTGTGCCTCTAGGCGTGCTGGCGAGCAATCAGAAGACCTTCGGCGCCGGCGTGAACTACACCTTCGGTCCGGCTGTGGCGGGTTTCGTCTACTCGCACACCAAGCTCACCCAATTCTTTCAGTCCGGGCTGAGCGGCACTTTCCAGAACTTCGAAGGAAACTTTCGTTATGCGCTGACACCGGCGGTCGAACTATCGGGCGCGTACACCTATTCGCGCGCCGGCGGAAACGGCGGAGGCGGCATTCCCCATTGGAACCAGCTAAGCGCGATGGCCGACTATCGCTTCTCGCGGCGCACCGATATCTACATTCAAAGCGCGTGGCAACGGTCGAGTCCAAGCGGCACTTCGCCATTGGGCGTGGCATGGATCAACGGCGTCGCCGCGCCGTCTTCCACGAGTACTCAGGTTGAAGCGACCGTCGGCCTGAGGCACCGCTTCTGATGCTCCACGAACGGCCGAGTTCTTGATGCGACGTTCGGCAACGCGGCGGAGTTGATTATCGCTTTCGTCGCCTTGCACGCAGCGCTTCCATTGCAGGGAACATGCTGCTCGTGTCCGGCGCGGCATTCGCTATCCCGAGCAGCGCTTCAATCCGCCCGAATGTCTCAGGCGACTTTGCGCCTACTCGCGGCAATCACTCTGATGTATCTTCACGAGCAACGAGTACTCTCCTCGATGGGCGCCTGGCTCCACGTCATGCAAAATACCCGCTTCTGATATGCGGAGACAGCTTGTGGGCGTCAACTTCGATCTGAACGATTTGCAGGCGTTTCGAGCCGTCGTGGAGTTGGGCAGCTTTCGCAAGGCTGCGGACTCAGTCAACATCTCGCAGCCGGCACTGAGCCGGCGCATCGAGAAGTTGGAAGCGGCGCTCGGCGTGCGACTTTTCGAGCGCACCACCCGTAGTGTGACACTCACGACCGTAGGCCGCGTGTTCGCCCCAAGTGCGGAACAGCTTCTCGACGATCTCGATGTCGCGTTGCTCGGCATCCGCGACGTGTCCACCAGCCGCCTGGGCCATGTGACCATCGCGTGCGTGCCGTCGGTAGCCTACTACTTCCTGCCGAGCGTCGTTGCTGCCTACCACGCCCGCTATCCGCGCATCCGGGTCAAGCTGCTCGACACGAGCGCGAACGAAGTCCTCGGCTCGGTCATCAGCGGCGAAGCCGATTTCGGCGTCAGCTTCATGGGCAGCCAGGAGACCGAGGTCGAGTTCAAGGTCCTGCTGCAGGAAAAGTTCGTGGCCGCGTGCCGCCGCGATCATCCGCTTGCCCGAAAGACCCGTGTGTCCTGGAGCGAGCTGTACGAACACGAATACGTATCCGTCGACAAGACTTCCGGCAACCGCCTGCTGCTCGATCAGGCATTGACCACCGTGGCGCCGGCTGTGCCGAGCATCTGCGAGACACGCCATGTCACCACGATGCTCGGCCTGATCGAAGCGGGCCTCGGCGTGGCCGCCGTGCCTTCGATGGCAATGCCCATGCGCGACCATCCGATCCTGACCAGCGTGCCGCTCGTCGATCCGGTCGTAACGAGGCGAGTCGGCATCGTGCGGCGCAGGGGGCGTCCGCTCGCGCCGGCCGCGCAGCAGTTCTATCAAACCATCCTCGACACCAAGCGCAGCGGCATGGCCGCTGCAGCAAAGAAGACCGCGAAATGACCCTGCCGAGGCCTTTCAATCTGCTCTACGTCCAGGTCCTGCTCTGCATGGGGCTCGGCGTGATCGTCGGGCACTTCTGGCCGCAGGCCGGTGCGTCGCTCAAGCCGCTCAGCGATGCATTCGTCGCGCTGGTGCGCATGATGATCGCGCCCATCGTCTTCTGCACGATCGTGACCGGCATCACGTCGCTGTCGAGCGGCTCGAAGATCGGCCGCGCCATTTTGAAAGCGCTGGCGCTGTTTTACTTTCTCACGATCGTCGCGCTCGTCCTGGGGCTCGCAACCGCCTTCGCGCTGCATCCCGGCGCAGGACTGCACATCGACCCGCACCATCTCGACACGGCCGTCCTCGCCCAGTATTCGACGCGCGCACAGCCGCACGGACTCGTGGAATTCGCGCTGCACGTGATTCCGGAGACGCTCGTCGGCGCGTTCGAGAAAGGCGAAGTGCTGCCGGTCCTGCTGCTCGCCCTTCTGTTCGGCTTCGCATTGAACGCCAGTCGAGGCACGGGGCGGCGGGTACAGGAATTCATCGATGGAATCGCGCACGTGCTGTTCGGCATTCTCGCGCTGATCATGCGGCTCGCGCCGGCCGGCGCATTCGGCGCGATGGCTTTCACGGTAGGCCGGTTCGGCATCCGCTCGATCGGCTCGCTCGGCATGCTGATGGTGTCGTTCTATGCGGCGTGCCTGCTGTTCGTCGTCTGCGTGCTCGGCCCGCTCGCGCGCCTGCACGGCTTCTCGCTCTGGCGGCTGCTGCGCTACATTCGCGAGGAACTCATCATCGTGCTCGCGACGTCGTCGACAGAACCCGTGTTGCCGCGCCTCATCGTCAAGCTGGAAGCGCTTGGCTGCGACAAGGGGATCGTCGGGCTCGTGCTGCCCGCCGGCTATTCCTTCAACCTCGACGGAACGGCAATCTACCTGACGCTCGCTTCGATGTTCATCGCTCAAGCATGCGACGTCCACCTCTCCGGCGGACAAATCGCGACGATGCTCGCGGTCATGCTGCTCACGTCGAAGGGCGCGGCAGGCGTATCGGGCAGCGGACTCGTTGCGCTCGTCGCGACGCTCGCCGTCATTCCGGACCTGCCGCTGGCGGGCGTCGCGCTGCTCGTGGGCATCGATCGGTTCATGTCCGAGTCGCGCGCCCTGACGAGCGTGATCAGCAACGCGTGCGCGGTGATCTTCGTATCGATGTGGGAGCGCGCGTGCGACCGAGCGCGCCTGAAAGAAGCACTGAGCCTCGCGCACGAGCCTGAAGAAGACTTCGATCAGCCCGCCGACCTGCCGGGCTGAATCGTTGCGCTCTTCTCAATGCGCGGCGACGGAATCGAGTCCGGTCGATATCACCTCCGGCTGCACGGCGGGCGACGCGAGATAGTCGAGCAGCGCCTTCGCTTCCTTCGGATGTTGCGCGCCAACGGGAATGCCGGCCGCAAAGCGCGTGACGGACTGCATCGACTCCGGAATCTTGCCGACGTACGCGGCGCCCTTCACCGGAAGCAACTCGCTCACCTGCTGAAAGCCCACTTCGTAATCGCCGGTCGCCACCACGGAGGCCACCGGGATCTTCGGGATCATCTTCGCCTTGGCCTTCACCTGCTCTTCGATACCGAGCCGCTTGAACAACTCGCGCTCGATATAGACGCCGCTCGCGCTGTCCGAATACGCGATCGACCGGGCGCGCAGCAGGGTCTCCTTGAGCGCCGCCTCGGACCCGATGTCAGGCTTCGGCGCACCGTCGCGCACAACCATGCCGATGCGCGAGTCCGCGAGCTCCACACGCGAGTCGGGCATTACCTTGCCCTGCCTGATCAGGTCGTCGAGTGCATAGCCGACCATGATCACCACGTCCGCAGGCTCGCCGCGCTGAAGACGGTTTGGAATGGCCTCCGGCGACTTGCCCATCGACGGGCCGAGCGCGGTGTCTAGGGTATCGCCCGTCGATGCCGAGAACTTCGGTCCGAGCAGCTTGTACGCCGCGGTAAAGCCACCCGAACTCATCACATGCAGATCGGCGGCCTGTACGTTCGCCGCGGCGACGGCGTTGCCGAGCAGCGCGGCGGTGCAGAATTTCAGAAGGATGGATTTCATGTCTGGAAGAGATGCGATGATTCAGGACGCCGCATGCAGCGGAACGGAACGGCGACGATACAGTGCCAGCGTTGCTCCGAGTCCGCACACCGCGGCGAAGCTCATCCAGTAGCCGGGCGCGGCCTTGTCGCCTGTCATGTGAATGAGCGCGGTCGAGATGACTGGCGTGAAGCCGCCGAAAACCGCCGTCGCGAGGCTGTAGGCAAGCGAGAATCCGGCGACACGCACGTCGACCGGCATCACTTCGGTGAGCGCGACAACCATCGCGCCGTTGTACATGCCGTACATGAACGAGAGCCACAACAGCACGAGCAGCATGTTGACGAAGCTCGGCGCGTGAGCGAGGAGCGAAAGCGCCGGATAGGCGGTCGCAATAGCGAGGATCGTCATTCCAAGAAGAAGCGGACGGCGTCCGATGCGGTCTGACAGCGCGCCGCCAATCGGCAGCCAGATGAAGTTGGAGATGCCCACGCACAGCGTGACGAGCAGACTGTCGGCGGTGCTCAGATGCAGGACCGTCTTGCCGAAGGTCGGCGCATAGACGGTGATGAGATAGAAGCTCGTGGTGGTCATTGCGACCAGCAGCACCCCGGCGATCACGACAGTCCAGTTCTGCACGAGCGTCGCAAAGACTTCCTTCATGCTCGGTCGATGCTGGCGCTGCTTGAATTCCCGCGTTTCCTCGAGATTGCGCCGAAGAATGAAGATGAAAGGCACGATCATGCAGCCGACGAAAAACGGCACGCGCCATCCCCACGCGGCGATCGTCGCCGTGTCGAGCCATTGATTGAGCGCGAAGCCGAGCGCTGCCGCCACCACGATCGCAACTTGCTGGCTGGCGGACTGCCAGCTCGTGAAGAAGCCCTTGCGTCCCGGTGTCGCCATTTCGGCGAGATAGACCGATACGCCGCCCAGTTCCGCACCCGCCGAGAAGCCTTGCAGCAGACGGCCGATCAGAACCAGCGCCGGCGCGAAGAGTCCGATCGTCGCATAGCCGGGCACGAACGCGATCAGGATGGTGCCGCTCGCCATGATCGACAGCGTGACGATCAGGCCCTTGCGCCGGCCCACATCGTCGATATACGCGCCGAGAATGACCGCGCCCAGCGGACGCATCAGGAAACCGGCGCCGAACACGGCAAACGTCATCATCAGCGAAGCGAACTCGCTTCCCGCGGGAAAAAAGACCGCGGCGATCTGCGTGGCGTAGAACCCGAACAGGAAGAAATCGAACTGCTCCAGGAAGTTGCCGGCCGTCACGCGCAGTACGGCGGATGTCTTCGATTGGCCGGGGGCAGAGGTGGTTGAAGAGGGATGCATCGAGGTGTCTCCAGAAATTTCGACTTGGTGTCCGGGCGATTTATTGTTTGTCGAATACTCGCCCGAACGGCGCAAAACGATAAGTGCTATTTTCGGAACGATTGATGTGCGCTGGTTATCAATGCACGCATCGCTGCCGGCTTCCCGTTCAGGCGACGAAGCGGCACTGGGAAGCGGGCGTGCGCGTGTCCATGTTGCGTCCACGGTTCAGGTGATCGTCGATTTCCGCCGCGCAGCCGAGCATCCTGGGATACAGGAAGATCGTGAACGCGGCAGTTTCCAGATCCGACTCCGCCAGATCGCCGCGTCGCAGCGGTTGCCACAGCATCTTGAGCAGCAGCGCCGCGATCACCGCATCGACGTTCACGCAATACACGTTGCGCGACACGCCGGCATCGAACAGCGCCTGCACGAGCTCGCGATAGAACGCATGGAACGCGTTGTATTCCCCGCGTTGCTCGCACAGATTTGCGATGAACACTTCGCGCGGGTCATGATTGACGGGCCTGTCCTTGAACACCGGATGATTGACCCCTGGCAGCTTCGCGATGTCCAGGCTGCCCGCGTTCTTCTTGCGCGCCTTGTATTGCGCGTAATGCTCCACCGCGCGCGCGGCCAGCTTGCGCAGATCCACGCCGTGGCCGGCGTCCGACGGATCGCTGAGCGGCGTGTCGCGGAACGCTTCGATCAAAAAGGCGATTCCCTCGTAGCCGTTGCCGCCATGCGTATAGCCGGTATGCGAAAGGAAGCCGACGAGCGCCTTGTTGAGTTGCACGCGCTCGGGGCTTTCGGGACCGTCGGCGGATACGGCGCCTTTCGCCCCTTGCGCCGAAATGGCTCCGGGACCGTTGGTGAGCAGCAGCCCCGCGAGCGTTTTGAAGGCGAACAGATCGTCGGGGCCGGGTTCGAGATCGAGCAATGCGGCGAAGCAAATTTCGGTGAGGCTGCGTTCGTTCAGGAGCGATTCGGTGGTGAAGCCGCAGAAGCCTCCCGGGGCGTGACGAGATGCATCGGCCGAAGCGCCGATCAATCGTCCGAACAACATGGTCCACCAAGGCAGGCTCTCGGCGGTCACGCGCGACACGCGCTTGCGCATGAGCGGCCCCCACGCCAGCGTGGTCGTGATCGCGGCGAGCACGGCGTCCGCCGTCGGGTGCGCCGGCTGCGACGTGAGCCAGCGGATCAATACGGACTTGGCGCCGCGCCTCGCAAGTCCCGCGAGCATCGCCTCGGCGCGCGGATCGCGAGCGTCCGTGAAGAGCGGCTCGCTGCCGGTGCCGTCGATCTGGCCGATATCGAAGCTGTCGTCGAGCGCATTCGTGAGGCCCGCAGCCGAGAAGTGGTCGATCAACCATTGGGCGGCATCGCGCGCGGCGCGCTGACGATTCGGCCCGACGATCGATGCCGCAGCCGCCAGAATCGCGTTGGGTGCATTGCCCGCCTCTCGCGCCGCCTGAGCCGCGACGAGCTCCGGCGTTCCATGCAGATTGACCGATGCCGCGACCGCCACGTTGATCAGCTTTTCGTCGTTCTCGCCGCCGGGTTCGTGCAGCAGCGCGAGATTCACGTTCGCTTCGAGTGAGCGCGTCGCGGCGTCGAGCATCGACGTTCCGTGCAGGCTGCTGACTTGCGTCTTCGCATCCATCTGCGATGCGCCCGATGCGTCCTTGAGCGATTGACGCGGCGCGACCGCCCCGATCTGGCTGTTGACCTGCAAGACTTGCTCGTCGTACGGAGCGACCGCACCGACCACGGGAATCGCAAGACCGGAGGGCAGCTCGATGCCCTGGTCTGAGCCGAACCACGGCTTGAGCGCGAGGCTGCCTTCGGGCTCGAAGTCGGGCATCGTCGCGTTGGCGCGCATGACGGCCGTCAGCGCCGCCGGGATATGCGCGATGTTCGTCACGACCGCGCCTTTTGCCGAGCAGCAAGGATCGTCAGGCGTGAAGAGCCGGTCGACGCCGAACTTCTCCATGAACCAGCGTTCTTTCGCCTGCGCGTCATCGGAACCGCCGGCCATCGCGCCTGCATGACCGACCGCACGCGTCAGGCGGCCCTTCCATCGGCCCACCACGCAGGCGACTACCGGCTTCGTGAACGTCGCGTCGGCTTCGTAATAGCCGCCCGGTTCGCAATAGAGCACGGCGGCCTTGCTGCGCGCGTCGTTGGCGAGTGCAAATGCAAACTCCGGCGCGGCGTAGTGGATGTAGACATCCTTGCCGCTCGAAATGACGGTCGATGTGCCCCAGCCGCTCATGCGCAAATATTGCGCGATCGTCGTGCTGAATCCGCCTGAGTTGGAGAAGATCGCGATCGACCCTTTGCGCAGCGAATCGTCCGGATTGTCGCCGCCGAGCGCTCCGCCGATCCTCACGCGATTCCACGAGTCCGCGACCCCCAGCCCGTTCGCCCCAAAGATGTCGATGCCGGCTTGCTGGCCCATCGCTCGAATTTCGCGGGCGTCGTGCACAGCGATCTTCTCGGTGATGATGAAAATCTTCTTAAGCTCTGGATTGACGCGAATCAGTTCGGCGACGCCGTCGCGCGCAGCCGATGGCGGCAGGTACACCACGCCGCAATTGAAACGGTGCCCGGCCTCCAGCCCTTCGCGGACGTTGTTGTACACCGGGATATCGCCGATCGGTGTCGCGAGCGTTTTCCCGCCCTTCCCCGGTGCCGTACCGAAGACGATATTGCCGCCCGAGAAGGCGTGGCTGACGGGCGTCACGTCCGACGACTCGCCCCCCAGAATGTTGAGCACGCACACGCGATCGTCGCGTGTGGCGATCTGCGCGAGCGAGTTGACGCCGACGAAATACTTGAACGGTTTGCTGTGTTGCTTATGCATGTCGTACTCCTCAAGCCTGAGCCGTTTCGGCTGTCTTCACGGTCGCGCCGATCCGTGCTGCGATCTCGGCCCGGCCACCCTCACGCATCCATGCATCCGCCTTTCGGGCGTACTGGATGACTTCGCTGATGTCGGAGTCGAATCCGAAAAGTCTGTAAGGCAACCCGAGCGAGTCGCAGGTGTCTCTCAACGCCGCCATGCCGCGCACAAGGTTCGGCCCGCCACGGCCGAGCACCACGTAGAGCGGCGTCGGTCCATGCTCGCTGAAGTGTTCGCGAAGGGCATCGGCCATCGCTCGCAACGTCTCGAAGATGTCGGTGTTGTTCGACTTGCCGCCGATGATGAAAAGCACGTTCGATTGCCTGAGCCAATGCCTGAAGCAGATACGGGCCACTTCCTTCATCTTCGCGTAAGGTGGATTGCCACCGAAATCCGACGAAATGATCGCGGCGTCGCCGAGCATTTCGGTGACGAGCGAGTTGGCGCCCCCGCCAAAGGTCGGCGCGAGGATCGTTCCCTTGTCGTTGATCACGTACACATCGCTTTGGCCCTGATGCGTGCGCAACTGATTGATCTCCTGCTCGAAGTCGGAGTAGTCGGCGGCGAACAGGTGTTGCGGGAGTCCAAGGCGCGTCCAGCGCGGATCGTCGCGATCGAAGCCGCACTTGAAGTCGCATGCGACCGGCGTCAGGCGTCCGTTCCTGTCCTCGCGCATGCGGATCGGATTGAGCTCCAGCGTCGTCATGCCGAAGTCGTGAAAGAGCTCCCAGAGTTTCGGCAACTGCTGCACGAGCGGCGAGATGATCTCCTTCGGCGCGCCGATCTCGCTCAGCGCATTTGCCACGACGAACGCCTTCAGGCCCGTCAACGCGTCGAAAGGCACCATCGCCACATGCTTCGGATCGACCTCTTCGATGTCCATGCCGCCCTTGTGCGAGAGGGTCATCGTCGGTGCGCGAAAGCGGGTTGAATCGGTGATCGAGAAATAAACTTCGTGCTCGGCCGGCACGCCGGCTTCGAACGTCACACCATTTGCCTTCGCTTTCAGATGGCCGACAGTGTGTTCGGCGAAGTACAACCGTTCTTTTTCGCTCAACGCGGTCTTGAGATCCGTAGCGCGGCCGAGCAAGCCCGCTTTGCCCTTCTTTCCGACGCCTCCCTTGAAGACGGGCTTGATGAAGATCTGCCGATGACGATCGATCAACGTCTTGATCTCCTCTTCGCTGGCGCTCGGACCGAGGATTTCACTCGCCGGGAATCCGACGAATTGCAACAGGCGCGCGCCGTGCAACATTCCGGTAATTTGCATGAAGTTTGTCTCCTGAAGGCATTGCGATAGAAAAGAAACGGGTGTTTGGACGAGAGCCAGACGTGACGACGCGGCCGCCGCGCCATTTGACGCTCGGGTTCGGATGTCTGGTATGCGTTAAGGCTGGGCCGCGAGACCGGGCGGCCTCGAGCGGCAATCGTTAGCCGCGTTGAATGTGTCGTGCGACGTGCATGGCGTGTCTCCGATGCGTTTTACTTACGTTCCAATTTCGCTGGAATCTTGAGTACGGATACTCACGCAAACCGGCTGAAACCAAAAGTGCAATTTTTTCAACTATTGATGTTCCGTGGCTATCAATGCGTGCACCGAATCAGAGTTTTGCGGGACCGCTGCACGACGGCCGCGAGGCGTGCGACGATCGAATTACGCCTGCGACGACGCTACGCTGAATTGGGCGAAGCGAGCGGTTGGCGCATGGACTCGAGGCGGTCCAGGTTTCAATCATCCTTCAAGGGACTTCATATGTACCGTGCTCTGAAACTAACTGCGCTTTGCGCGATGCTTGCCATGATCAGCCCGGCAAGCGAGGCCGCATCGTCGGCTGCAAAGCGCACGGCAACCGACCGCTCCATCCTCTACCGAACGAAGCAGGTCGATGGGCTTTCGATCTTCTACAGGGAAGCGGGCAATCCCGATGCGCCGACGCTGCTTCTGCTGCATGGCTTTCCATCGTCGTCGCGCATGTATGAGCCTTTGCTGTCGCGCCTGTCGGATCGCTACCATCTGATCGCACCCGACTACCCGGGTTTCGGCCACAGCGATGCACCCGATGCGAAGACTTTCGCCTATACCTTCGATCATCTCGCCGAGATCACGGCGCATTTCACCGAAGCGGTCGGACTCACGCATTACACGCTCTACGTGCAGGATTACGGCGGCCCGATCGGCATGCGCCTCGCCGTGCGCAATCCGGAGCGCGTCGATGCGCTGATCGTTCAGAACGCCGTCGCGCACGAAGAAGGGCTCGGTCCGTTGTAGGAACCGCGTCGGGCATTCTGGAAGGATCGCGTATCGAACGAGGCGGCGCTTCGCAAGAACTTTCTTTCGCTCGAAGCGACGCGCCAGCGTCATGTGGGAACGAACCCGCATCCGGAGCAGATTGATCCGGATCGCTGGACCGATGAATATGCGTTCCTGAGCCGTCCGGGCCAGGCCGATATCCAGACCGATCTGTTCTATTCGTATCAGACCAATGTCGCGAGTTATCCGGCATGGCAGGCGTGGCTGCGCGAGGATCAGCCGCCGACTCTGATCGTGTGGGGCAAGTACGATCCGTCCTTTCAACTCGCCGAGGTTCCCGCCTACGAGCGCGATCTGCCCGACGCCGACGTTCACATAATCGAGGCGGGGCACTTCGCGCTCAACGATAAACCGAACGAGATTGCGGCACTGGTCAGAAGTTTTCTCGATCGGCGTTATCGTTCCCGCAAGTAGGACGCGCGCCGACGATGCTTCGGTAGGTCAGACGGCGTGAAGCCTGTCGTCAGTCTCCGGCCGACGTGAAAGAGGGTCATCCCGCCTCGCGTAACGCGACACCGGCCGCTTTAGACCGAGATGCTCGCGCAGCGTGTGGCCTTCATATTCACTGCGAAAACGTCCGCGCCGCCGCAACTCCGGAAGCACCAGTTCGATGAAATCGTTCAGCGAATCGGGCAGCAGCGCGGGCATCACGTTGAATCCGTCCGCGCCGTAGTGCACGAACCGCTCTTCCAGCGCATCCGCGATCTGCGCAGGCGTGCCGACGAGTTGCCAGTGTCCGCGCGCGCCGGCGATCCGGCGATATAGCTCGCGGATCGTCAGATTCTCGCGGCGCGCCAGTTCGATCATTAGCGTCTGCCGGCTTCTGCTTGCGTTGGTCTCGGGCAATTCGGGAATCGGTCCGTCGAGCGGGTACGCCGACAGATCGAAGCCGCCCGTCAGCGTCGAGACCATCGCGAGGCCCACGACAGGATCGATGAGCGTCTGCAGCTCGTCGAACTTCGCGCGCGCCTCCGCCTCCGTGCGGCCGACGATCGGCATGACGCCCGGCATGATCCTGAGCGAGTCCGGATGGCGACCGTGGCGGGCCATGCGGCCCTTGACGTCGGCGTAGAACGCGACGGCGTCGTCGAGCGTCTGTTGCGCCGTGAATATCACTTCCGCGGTGCGGGCGGCGAGTTCCTTGCCCGCCTCCGACGAGCCCGCCTGCACGGTCACCGGATGTCCCTGCGGCGAGCGCGCGACGTTCAATGGCCCGCGCACCTTGAAAAACGCCCCGCGATGATCGAGCACGTGGCGCTTGTCCGGATCGAAGTAACGCCCCGACGCCTTGTCGCGCAGGAAGGCGTCTTCGTCCCAGCTATCCCAGAGACCCGACACCACATCCGCGAATTCGTCCGCACGCTCGTAGCGCCTTGCATGCGCGAGATGCTCGTCGAAGCCGAAGTTGCGCGCTTCATGCTCGCTCGATGACGTGACCAGGTTCCAGCCCGCGCGCCCGCCGCTGATGTGATCGAGCGACGCGAACTTGCGCGCGATGTGATAAGGCTCGTTGAACGAGGTCGACGCCGTGCCGACCAGACCGATGCGCCGCGTGATTGCGGCAAGCGCTGAAAGAAGCGTGACCGGTTCGAACTGCGCGACGTAGCTGTGGGCGGTGCGGCTCAGGAATTGCGGATCGTCGCCGCGCGTCCCCGTGCCGTCGGCGAGAAAAATCAGATCGAACTTCGCCGCTTCCGCCGCCTGCGCAAGCTCGGCATAGTGGGCGAAATTGCTGCCTGCATCGGCGCTCGCATGAGGATGCCGCCACGCGGCGATATGATGGCCCGTGGGATAGAGAAACGCGCCGAGATGCAGATGTCCGTTTCGTTGAGTCATGTTCGATCGTTTCTGGTGGTCGTCGTGCGTTCGGGGTAGCCACGCCCCGCCCGCTCAGTGGCAATAGAGATCGTTCTGGGCGTTGAACATGTCGAATGCGAGGCGTGTCGCCTGATCTTCGCGCACCGTCGAGAGCCAGCGTTGCCGCCGCCAGCTCTCGACGATCCGTTCCGTGAACGCAGTGGTCGCGGCATCGCCGATGCGCGTCGCGATGAAGGCGGGCGCAGCCGCGACCGTGCCGGGCAGACGCCGGTAATACGCCCAGTCGGGCTGCCTGAGCAACTGCCGGATCACATACTCGTCGTCGACGAGCGCCGCGCACTCCCCCGCCTGAAAGGCCAGCAACGCATCGAGCGGACGGTCGAACGCCTGTACGCCCGCATGCGCGCGGCGCGCGGCCTCCCGCGCGAACGGACTGCCGTGCGAGACGCAGATCAGGCTTCCCGCGAGATCGCCCCAGTCGCGCACCGTGCCGCGCCGAAGCACGAGCGCCGTGCCGCGTCCGGACGTATAGGGGCTCGGCGCATAGGCGAGCGACGGTTCGGCGCCGAACGCGAGCCCCGCGACGGCGACATCCGCGCGGCCCGATCGCAGCGCGTCTGCGGCTTCGCCCGGCCCGGCGAGCAGCAGGGTGACGGGCAGTCCCGCGCGCTGTCCGATGTCTTCGGCCAGCGCCGCGGCAAAGCCGTCCGGTACGCGCGCGAAATGATCGACCCGGCCGACGTTGAGCGTCGGCGCGGGCCGCGACGGGACCGCGACGATCAGCGTTCCGCGTGTGAGCGCAGCGGCGAAAGGCCGGTCATCTCCCGGGCGATTGCGCCATGCATCGCGCAGCGGCAACGACGAGAGCGCCACCATCGCCATGACCGCGAGGGCGAGCCAGCGCAGGCGTCTGCCGTGACCCGGAAGCGCCGCGAGCGCGCTCCTAGCCATTTTGCGCGAGCCCCACACGCCAGCGCAGCAGGCGCCGCTCGAGCAGCGAAAGACTCTTGTTGATCAGCAGGCCGAACAGCGCGAGCAGCACGATGCCCGCGTACATGTCGGGAATCTGGAACGTCTCCTGCGAATTGAGCGTGTAGAAGCCGAGCCCGGAGCGTGCGCCGATCATCTCCGCCGCGACCAGCGCCGTGATGCTGTATGCGCCCGCGAGCCGGATGCCGGTCAGGATCTCGGGCAGCGCGGCGGGCAGCACCACCTTGGCGAAGATGAAGCCCTGCGAGGCGCCCATCGAGCGCGCGCAATCGATGAACACGCGCTCCACCTGCTTCACGCCCGAGATGGTATTGAGCAGCACCGGCCAGAATGCGGCCCACACGATGATGGCGATCTTCGACGACTCGCCGATGCCGAGGAACAGCATGAACACCGGAAACAGCGCGAACGCGGACACCTGGCGCAGCAGCTGATAGAGCGGATCGATGATTCTTTCCGCGCGGCGAAACCATCCCAGCGCGAAGCCCGACACGACGCTGCCCGCGATGGCCAGCAAAAGGCCGCTGATGGAGCGCAGCGCGCTCGCGCCGAGATGCGTCCACACGTCGCCGCTATCGAACAGGCGCGCGATCGCGAGCGCCACTTGTGAGGGCGGGCTCAAATAGGCCGTGCTCACGATGCCCGAGCGCGGCAGCACTTCCCACAACACCGCAAAAACGATCAGCGCGATCGAGCGCTCGAACGCGAACGAAAGGTTCACGCCGCGCCCGCGCCTTGCCCCGCGCGCAACGCTCCGCTTTGCGCCCAGCAAGACGGGCAGCTCGTTCAATGTCTCTTGTTCCGCCACTTTTCACGCCCCCGTCAGTGTTTCGGCGACGAGCTCACGCGGCGCGCCCCGCGCATCGTCCAGCTCATGGCTCAGGCTCGCCCACGCGCGCTGGCGCAGCGCGACAAACGCGGCGCTGTGTCGTACCGATGCCGGACGCGGACGCGGCAAATCGATATCGATGATCTCCTTCACGCGTCCTGGCCCGCGCCCGACGATGGCAACACGGTCCGCCAGAAAAATCGCTTCGTCGATGCTGTGCGTGACGAACACGACCGTCTTCGCGCTCTGCTCCCAGATGCCGAGCAACTCGTGCTGCAACGACTCGCGCGTCTGGGCATCGAGCGCGCCGAAAGGCTCGTCCATCAGCAGGATCTCGGGACCGTAGGCGAGCACCCGCGCGATCGCCACGCGCTGCCGCATGCCGCCCGACAATTGATGCGGATAGTGATCCGCGAAATCGAGCAGGCCGACGAGACGCAGGAAGCGTTCTGCCTCGCTGCGCCGTTGCGCCCGCTTCACGCCGCGAATCTCCAGTCCGGTTTCGACGTTCTTGCGCACCGTGCGCCACGGAAACAGCGCATAGCCCTGAAACACGAAGCCGAGCTTGTTGCGCGCGCCGCCGACAGGCTCGCCATCGACGGTGATCCGGCCCGAGGTCGGCGCGCTCAGGCCCGCGAGGAGGTTGAGCAGGGTCGACTTGCCGCAGCCGCTCGGACCGAGCACAGCCAGGAATTCGCCCTCGCGCACGCGCAGGTCGAAGGCGTCGAGCACGGTATGGCTCGACGCCGTCGCCTCGTTGACGTAGGTGAGCGACAGATCGCGCACGACGATCTTGTCGCGTGCCGCGCGTGTCCCGCTCATGAGGGCCTTCCGTTCGCGACCGGCGTCGCATTCGCCTGTGACTGCTTCGCGGCGAACGGGTTGTACTGGTTCGTGTAGACGTCCTTCACCTGCACCTTGCCCTTCGGTATCTTTCCGGCCTGCTCCAGGATGTCGATGTAGTACTGGATCGGCGGCTCGGTCACCACGAGATCCTTCACGTAGGCATAGCGCTCGACCAGCTTCACGTCGATGCCGAGCCGCTCCGCCGTGAGCTTGCGCGCCTCGTCGGGATGCGCGTTGACCCAGTTGCCGGCTTTCGCGATCGCCGTCACGAAATCCTTCACGGCCTGTGGATGCGCGCGTGCGAATGCGCCGTTCACGCTGTAGGGCGCCATGCCGCCGAGGCCGCCGTCCTCGTCCCAGTCGCTCCACAGCTTGTGCAGTTGCGGATCGGCCTCGGCAGCGCCGGAGAAAGGCGGGTGAATGATGGCGATATCCACGTTTTTCGTGACGAGCGCCTGCTGCGACTGGTTGTCGGGCACGACGAGCCAGTTGACCTTCGACACGTCCACGCCGTGCTGCGACAGATACTTCTTCGTCACGAATTCCGCGCACGCGCCGAAGCTGTTGAACGCCACCGTCTTGCCCTCGAAGTCCCTGGGTCCGCGAATGCCCGAGTCCTTGCGTGTGAAGTACTTCATATGCGGCGCATCGGGGAGCGTCTCGCCGCCCGCGGACACGACCTTGATATCCGCGCCGCTCGCGATCGCGGAGATGACGAGCGGCACCATGCGTGTGCCGAAGTCGATCTCGCCCGTGCCGACGAGCGGAATGATCTGCGGCGCGGCGATCTTGCCGACATACTTCGGCCGCGTGCTCGTGCCTTCGAAATAGCCGAGCTTGTCGGCGAGATAGACAAGATCGAACGCCGGGTTGTCGGGATACTTGAAGTACGCCACTTCTTGCCGGCCGCTCTGCGCGACCGGCGTCTGCGACGATTGCGCCCGCTCTTCGCGAGGCTTGCAGCCGCCCAGCAGAACGAGCGCGGCGGCCGCGCAGGCCACCAGAGTGAGCTTTCCGGCAGCGTATGGCCGGCGATGCGAATTGGACGCCTTCATGGAATCGGAATGAGGAGAGCAGCAAAAAGAAATGGTCTGGCGCAGCGCGGCCGCCATGCGGTGCTCACGCATTCTCACGCCGTGAGCGATGCGCGCGAACCAAGGAAATGTGCTTAGCTGCCGCGACGAAAACTGAAATGCAATTCAGCCGATGCGCAATGGCAGCGGCGCACAGGAACACTGAAAAGCAAAGAACAATAAAACGTTTGTCGTCGCGCCGTTCGACGGCTTCTAATAAGAAGCTCTCCTGCCCGACTCGCGGATAACGTTCATCGGAGCCCCCGTCCTTCATGGCTGATACGGAAATGAAATGGCTGACCTGACTTCCACCCGCAACAGCTATGTGACTTCGCATGCGCCGCGTGCGGGCATTTCGAGAGTCGTGCTCTACCGATGGCTTTCCTGGGCCATTCCCGCGATCGTCGTCCAGTCATGGGAAGCCGCATCGCGCATCGGACTGATCGCGCCGCAGGTGCTCCCGGCCCCGAGCAGCGTCTTCGACACCGCCGTCAATCTCGGCAGGAACGGCGAGCTCTTCGTTCATCTCGGCGTCTCGCTAGTGCGCGCCGCGGCAGGCTTCGTCATCGGCGGCACGATCGGTCTCGCGCTCGGCGTCGTCGTCGGGTTCTCGCCGTTCGCGCAGGCGCTCTTCGATCGCTCGATCCAGATGGTGCGCGCGATTCCTTTTCTGGCGATGCTGCCGCTCGTCATCGTCTGGTTCGGCGTCGGCGAAGTCGCGAAGATTTTCCTGGTCGCGCTCGCGGTACTCTTTCCGATCTACATCAACACCATGCTCGGCATCCGGCAGATCGATCCGAAGCTGATGGAACTTGCCCGCGTGATCGGCATGGACCGCATCGCGGTCGTGCGGCGAATCATTCTTCCCGGCGCGATGCCTTCCATCCTGACCGGCGTGCGCTATGCGCTCGCCCACGCGTGGCTCGCGCTCGTCATCGCGGAGACGCTCGCGACGACCAAAGGCATCGGCTTTCTGGCGATGGACGCCCGCGAATTCCTGAACACCAACGTCATCCTGCTGACCGTGATCATCTACGCGATCATCGGCGTCGTCGCTGACGCGCTCGTGCGCCTGCTCGAAGCCCGCTACCTCTCGTGGCACGCGAACTACGCCAAAGGAGCGCGCAAGTGACGCAGAGCCAGGTTCTGTCCCGCGAGCGCGTCGGCGCATCGTCTTCAATGGCCGTATCGGTGCGCGGACTACAGCGGCGCTATGGCAGCCGTGTCGTCATCGATGCGCTGGATCTCGACATCCGCAAAGGCGAATTCGTCGCGCTGCTCGGTGAAAGCGGATGCGGCAAGACTACGCTGCTGCGCGCGCTGGCGGCGCTCGATCGGCCCGACGCGGGCACGATCCGCGCGCCGGCGCGCCCCTCCGTCGTGTTCCAGGAGCCTCGCCTGCTGCCCTGGGCGCCGTTATGGCAGAACGTCGCGCTCGGTCACGAGAACACGATCGGCCGCGACGGCGCGGCGCGCGCACTGGCCGAAGTCGGACTCGCCGGACGCGAGGACGACTGGCCGCGCAATCTGTCGGGCGGTCAGGCGCAGCGGGTGGCGCTCGCGCGGGCACTCATTCACGATCCCGCGCTGCTGCTGCTCGACGAGCCGTTCGCGGCGCTCGATGCACTCACGCGCATCCGGATGCACGGCCTCGTCAAGGAACTCGTCGCGCTCCATCAACCCGGCGTGCTGATCGTGACGCATGACGTCGATGAAGCGCTCACGCTCGCCGACAGGATTCTCGTGATGCGCGCCGGGCGCATCGCGGCTGCGTTCCAGCCCAAAGACCACGCGCCGCTGGCGCTGCGGCCCATCCTGCTCGCCGAGCTGGGTGTCCGAACTCACTGACCTCTTTCCCGCACAACCAGAAGGACCTCAAAGCATGACTGATTCTTCGCTGAGCCGCCGCCAGTTGTTGCGCGCGGCGGGTGGCCTGCTGGCCGGCGTCGCCACCAGCGGACTTTTCCCGGCGCAGGCGGCCGAGCCGCGCAAGCTCACGCGCAATACCGACACGGTGCGCATCGGCTGGGGCTACGGCAGCCTGCCCGACATCGCCAAGCAGCGCGGCGTGTTCGAAAAAACGCTCGCCGCCAAAGGCATCAAGGTCGAATGGATCGGCCCGTTTCCGAACCATGCGCCGTCGATTCAGGCCGTGGTCGGCGGCAGCGCCGACTTTGGTTTCTGGGGATCGACGACACCCGCGCTCGCCGCGATGCTCGCCGGCTCGCCGATCGTCTTCAACGCGTTCGATATCTATTCGCCGCGTTCGACGGCCATCATCGCGAAGAAGTCGAGCGGGATCAGTTCGGTTGCCGATCTGGCGGGCCGCAAGGTGGCCGTCAACCGTTCCGGGCTCGGCGAATTTCTGCTCATCGCGGCGCTGGAAAAGCATCGCGTCGATCGGGACAAAGTCCAGTTCGTCTATCTGAATCCGCCGGACGCCGCACCGGCTTTCGCGCAAGGCAAGGTCGACGCATGGTCGATGTGGTCGCCGGGCGTCGACATCTCGCGCTTCTCGAATGACGCGAAGGACATCTTCAACGAAGGCCGCGATCTGGACTTCCTGATCGACTACAGCTCGCTCGTGACGCGCCGGAAGTTCACCGAAGAGAACGCCGAGCTGATCCGCGCGGTGATCGATGCGTACTACGTCGAAGGCGCATGGCAGTCCGCGCATTCCGCCGACGCCGAGCTTCTCGTTCAGCGCGAAGGCAAGTATCCGGACCAGGTGCGCGATTATCTGGCGAGCCTCAAGCGCGTAAATCAGTTCCACGAGCCCGACGACGCCGCTTTCATCGCGCAGTTTCAGCGCGCCGCCGACTGGCTCGCGGAACGCAAGATCATCAATTCGCGCATCAAGGTCGCGGATTACAGCATCAAGGTCTGATTCGAGGAACGCACGATCATGTCTGAGCTCACCTATCCCGCGAGCGGCGGACCCACGCTCGTCTCGCCATTGTCCGCAGCCCTCGGCTTCGCGCAGATCATCGGCGATATCGCCGCGACCGCCGCGGAACGCGAACGCGCGCATCGCCTGCCGCACGAGGAAATCGCAAGTCTCAAGGCGCTCGGCTTCGGCGCGCTGCGTCTTCCCGTCGATGCAGGCGGGCGGGGCGTGTCGCTGCGCGAATTGCTCGCGCTCGCGCGCGATGTGGCCGCAGCGGACTCGAACATCGCCCATGCGTTCCGCAATCATCTGTGGCAAGTGGAGGCCGCGCTCAGACGGCGCGAGCATCCCTTTCATGCGCGTGTGCTGGAACTCGCCGGGCAGAAGAAGACCATCGGTCTCAGCTTCGTCGACAGCGACGTGACAGCGGCCGGCGCGCGCCCGACGAAGGTGCTGAGCCGGCTCGAATGGGACGCATCGCGCGACGTCTACGTAGGCTCGGGCGACAAGGTCTACGCCACGGGCAATCTGTACAACGACGCGTTCATCGGACTCGCGGTGGAGAGTCGCGCAGGCCGCACCGTGCAATACGTGCTCGATCGCGGCGAAGGCGTCAGCGACGAGGATGACTGGCAAGGTTTTGGCCAGCGCCTGACAGGCTCGGGCACGGCGCGGTTTCGCGACGTGACGGTGCCAGCCGCCCACCTCTACCCGACGGACCCGCCGAAGTCCGACGAAGCGGCGCCGTGGGGCTACACCTTCCATCAGGTCTATCTGACCAACTGCATCGCGGGCATCGTGCGGCGCGTGGCGCTGGACGCCGTCGACGTGCTGCGCGCGCGCGGGCGCAACTTCTATCACGGCGAAGCCGCGCATCCCGCCGGCGAACCCGTGCTGCAATCGCTGCTCGGCCGTATTCGCGCGTACGCGGCGAGCGTCGAGGCGACCGCGGACCGCGCGGTCGGCGCCCTGCAGCGCGCATGGGATGCCCACGGCACGCGCGACGAATACGAAACCACGCTCGCCGCCACGCTCGCGGCCTCCGAAGCGAAAGTCGTGATCGACGATCTCGCCCCGCAGATCGCGAGCTGGCTGATCGATCTCGGCTCGGGCTCGGTCGTCTCGCGCATCGGCGCGCTCGACCGGCACTGGCGCAACATCAAGGTGATCGCCTCGCACAATCCGCGGCTCTACAAGGAGCGTCTGCTCGGGCAGAACCTGCTGAGCGGGCGACTGCCGCCCACGGGCGCGTTCTTCTGATCGTGCGTGACGTGTCCGCTCGCGCGCGACCGACGCGGCGAGCGGACCGCGTGCTCAGCCGCCGACCAGACGGCGCACGCGCGGCATCACTTCGTGTGCGAAGCGGCCCATGTCGGCCTCGAACGGCTGGAACTGCAGCATGAACAGTTCGATCCCCGCACGATGAAAATCCACGATGCGCCGCGCGACCGTATCGTAATCGCCGACGAGATCCGCCGCCGTGCCGCCGTTCGACCCGACCCGCGCCGAGCGCGCGAAGGTCTGGTGCATGACCGCCTTCGGATCGGTATTGGCTTTCTGCCGTTCGCGCAGCGGCTTGTCGAGTTCCGCCAGCGCGAAGAGATGTTCGAGATGCGCCTGCGCTTCGTCCTGCGTGTCGCGAGCGATCACGAACGCCGACAGGCCGAAGCGCAAGGCGTCGCGGCCTGCCGGACGCGCGCGGGCGGAGACATCGGCGATCAGGGCGGCGACGTCGTCGTGCGGCTGGCCGTTGATGAACCACACGTCGCCATGCGCCGCCACGAGCGAGCGCGCCGGATCCGACTCTCCGCCGACATAGATGCGCGGACGCGCGCGGAACGGATCGGCGGGACGCAACTGGTAATCATCGATACGGAAGTGGTCGCCGCGATGCGTGACGGCTTCGCCGCGCAACAAGGCTTCGACGACGGCGATCCACTCGCGGCCATACGCATAGCGCTCGTCGTGCTCGGCAAAGCCGATGCCCGCGCGTTCGAGCTCCGGACGATTCCACGCGTTCACGAGGTTGATCGCGAAGCGCCCGCCGCTAATGTGCTCGATCTGCTGCGCCATCTTCGCGAGCACGACCGGATGATAGAGATAAGGCTTGATCGCGGCGATGATCTCGATGCGCGAGGTGAGCGCCGCCAGTGCCGCCGACGATGTCCACGCTTCGAGCTGATCGAGCGAGGCATCGTGCGGATTGATCGTATGCTGGGCGACGAGCACGGCGTCATAACCGAGGCGCTCGGCCTCGAGCACGAGCGCCTTGTTGCGCGTCCACGAGGCGTCGTACGGCTCCGCGGGATCCTGCAGCGCCGCGCGGCTGCCATGCACGAGCGCCCAGACGCCGAAACGGGGAAGTTTGGACATCGCTTGAATGAACGAAAGACAGAGTAGAAAGGATGCTCATGCTAACGCCGGGTGTGCTCATGGCGATCCAATTTCTATCGATAAGGAATTGCCATATCGGCATTTGGCGCACGGGGACACGTCCCGGATCGGGCGGCGCGCCGGAGAAACAACGAGCGCGCCGCTCAACGCATTGGCGAGCGCGCCGGCTCGTGATCGGCGAAACTTTGTCATAGGCCTTCACTTTCGCCGCACGCCTTCGCTGGGAGCGCCGCAGGGGTCGTCGATGATCCGCCGCAAGCATACGAACGAGCCACGAAAAGCCAGAACCGACGAATCAATCCATGGTTTTCTGCATAGCCAAAACCATCACGATCAGGAGAAAAGCGCAATGAATCGTACCGAAGACGCCGCATGGCTCGAGCCGCTCAATGCGGTGTTGCATGAATGGGCAACCACGGCCGCCGCGCGCGACAGGTCGGGCGGCACTGCCTTTCACGAGCGCAACCTGCTGCGCGAGAGCGGCCTGCTCAGGCTTTCGGTGCCGGTGGAGTTCGGCGGCGACGGCGCCAGCTGGTCGACGACCCTCGATGTCGTGCGGCGCATGGCGCAGGTCGACAGCTCGCTCGCGCATCTGTTCGCGTTCCATCACCTGCAACTGGCAACGATCCGTCTGTTCGCAAGCGCCGTGCAGATCCGTCGCTGGCTCGGCGAAACCGTCGCGCAAGGATGGTTCTGGGGCAATGCGCTCAATCCGCTCGACAAGAGCACGCGTGCGCTACCCGATGGCGCCGGCGGCCATGTCTTCGACGGCCGCAAGAGTTTCTGTTCCGGCGCTCGCGATTCGGACCAGCTGCTCGCCTCCGCTTTCGACGGCGACGGGCGGCTCCTCATCGGTGTGACGCCGACGAATCGCGCGGGCATCACCGTGCTCGACGACTGGGACAACATGGGGCAACGTCAGACCGACAGCGGCACGGTGGTGTTCGAGCGCGTACCCATCGCGACGGACGAACTGCTGCTTCAGCCCGGACCGCTCTCCAGCCCGTTCGCCACGCTGCGGCCGCTGCTCGCACAGTCGATCCTGAGCCACATCTATCTGGGCATCGGCGAAGGCGCGTTGCAGGCCGCGCGCGCCGCGACGCTCGCGCAGACGCGGCCGTGGATCGCATCGGCCGCCGAGCGTCCCGCCGACGATCCCTACGTGCTCGCGCATTACGGCGACTTCTGGCTCGCGCTCGAAGGGGCGCGGCTCTTCGTCGAGCGCGCGATGCAGGCATTCGATCAGGCGTGGTCGCGCGGGCTCGATCTGACCGAACATGAGCGGGGCGAAGTGGCCGTCGCGGTGGCGGCATCCAAGGTCGCGGCGGCGCGCGCGGGGCTGGACGTCGCGCATCGCATGTTCGAAGTGACGGGCGCACGCTCGACCACCGCGGCATTGCGCCTCGACCGCTTCTGGCGCAACGTGCGGGTACATACGCTGCACGATCCGATCGACTACAAGGTGCGCGAGCTGGGAGACTGGGCGCTCAACGGGCGGATTCCGAAGCCGTCGTTCTATTCGTGAGCGCCATGCCGCCCGGTCAGCAACGCGAGAATGGGGCGCTTATCTGTGACGAAGCGCATTTCGCCGGGCGCCTTCGAATCAGCGATGCTCGAAGAAGCGGTTGGCGGGCCTCGGCAAGCCGAGATGCTCCCGCAAGGTCGCCCCTTCGTAGGCGCGCCGGAAAATGCCGCGCCGCTGCAACTCGGGCACCACCTTCGTGACGAAGTCATCCAGGCCTGCGGGCAGATACGGAAACATCACGTTGAAGCCGTCGCTGGCTTCTTCGACGAGCCATTGCTCCATCTGATCGGCGATATCCGTCGCGGTCCCGACCATCTGCAAGCCGGAATAGCCGCCGACGCGCTGCGCCAGTTGACGCACGGTGAGCCCTTCGGCGCGCGCCATGTCGATCACGCGCTCGCGCGCGCTCCGGCTCGCGTTGGTCTCGGGAATCTCGGGCAAGGGACCATCCGGGTCGAACGACGAGACATCGTGACCGAGCGCGATCGACAGCGACGCGAAGCCGCTGTCGTCATGCACGAAGGTATCGAGCAGCCCCCGCTTCTCCTGCGCTTCGTCGCGCGAGTCGCCCACCACGACGAACGCGCCCGGCAGAATTTTCAGATGCTCACGCGCGCGGCCGACGCGTTCCATGCGGCCTTTGACATCGGCATAAAAACGCTTGCCCGCGGCTAGATTCGGCTGCGCGGTGAAGACCGCATCGGCGGTTTCGGCGGCGAGCTGCCTGCCCGCTTCCGATGATCCCGCCTGCACGACCACCGGCCATCCCTGCACCGGCCGCGCGATGTTCAGCGGGCCGCGCACCGACAGATACGCGCCCTTGTGGTCGAGGACGTGCAGCCGGTCGGGATCGAAGAACAGGCCGCTTTCGGTGTCGCGCACGAAGGCGTCATCGGCCCAGCTATCCCAGAGGCCGGTGACGACATCGTAGAACTCGTGCGCGCGGCGATAACGCTCGTCGTGCTCCATGTGTTCCTCGCGGCCGAAGTTGCGCGCGGCGTCGGGGTTCGACGTGGTGACGAGGTTCCAGCCCGCGCGCCCGCCGCTCAGATGATCGAGCGACGCAAAGCGCCGCGCGATGTGATACGGCTCGTCGAAGGTGGTCGATGCCGTGGCAATCAGCCCGATGCGTTCGGTCACGGCGGCGAGCGCGGAAAGCAGCGTGAACGGCTCGAACGACGTCGCGGTATGGCTGCGCTTCAACGCGTCTACCGGCATGTTGAGCACGGCGAGGTGATCGGCCATGAAGAACGCATCGAAGCAGGCGCTTTCGAGCGTCTGCACGAATCGTTTGAGATGGCTGAAATTGAAGTTGGCGTCGGGCCATGCACCCGGAAAGCGCCACGCGCCGGTATGCAGGCTGACCGGCCGCATGAACGCGCCCAGATGGAGTTGTCGGGTGGTTGACATCGCGTCGGTGATGAACGAGTGGCGGATTGCGTCAAGGTACTGCAAGCCGCAAAAACGCGCTTGAACGAGCGGCCGGCTTCACGCACGCCTGAGATCGCGGCCCGCAAAAAACTGATCGTCCGGCACCACGTTCAGTGCGATCGTCAACCGATTGGCATAGTTGAAGAACGCCGATATCTCCAGCACCTCGGTCACGGCCTGCTGCGTGAAGCCGATCGAGCGCAGCGATTGAAGATCTTCTTCGCGAATGCCGCCCGGCTCGCGCGTGAGACGCTCCGAGATTTCCGCGAGCGCAGCCTCCTTCACCGAAAGACGCACATGACGAAAGCCCTGTGCGATGCGCTGCGCGCGCACCGTATCGCCCAGCACGTTCGCAAGCGCCTGCGTGTGATTGAACACGCAGTAGCTGCACTCGTTCGCGGCCGACGTGACCACCGCGATCAGTTCGCGCTCCGCGGCCGTCAGATGACTGCGGTGCGGATCGAAAAGATGCTCGTAGAACGTGACGAGCCGATAAGCGGTATCGGGATTGACCGAGAGCGCCGCGAGCCAGTTCGGCACGAAGCCGTACTGTCTGCGGAACTTCGCGTGGATCGACGCGACGTGCGGCGGCAGGCGCGTCTCGTCGGGCACGCCGAAACGCGAGACCGGCTCGCGTTGCAGATCGGCATCGAAGGGGTTGAGATGATCGGCGAATGGATCGGATGCTGCGATCGTGGACATGGCGGTTTCCTGGCGCTCTGTCGAGGCGCTCCAAGTTAGCGCACCCATCGGCGCGCGGTTGGACTGATTTCTCATAAGCTAATCGGCGTGCGCCCACATCACGCCGCGCTGATTGCATATCGCAGGCTGATAGTGGATCGCCTGAGCGGGCGCTGCGCATAAAGGCAGCGCTCGCGCAGTTGTCGAACGGTCGCGCCGACATGGCGCACCGGTGTGCTCATGACGAGACAGGCTCGGTCCGCTGCGTCTGGGCGCGCCGCGCGGCCTCACCGCTTTGCGACAGCGCCTGCGTGACCGAAGCGCCCGGCGCGACGTCGTGCGTGAGCCATACATTGCCGCCGATGACCGCGCCGCGTCCGAGCGTCACGCGTCCGAGGATCGTCGCGCCGGCGTAGATCACGACGTCGTCCTCGACGATCGGATGACGCGCGAGCCCTTTCTCGAGTTGACCTTGCGCGTCGCGCGGAAAGCGCTTGGCGCCGAGCGTCACCGCCTGATAGATGCGCACGTGGTTGCCGATCACCGCCGTCTCGCCGATCACGACGCCCGTGCCGTGATCGATGAAGAACCCCGAGCCGATGCGCGCACCGGGATGGATGTCGATGCCGGTTTCGCCATGTGCGAGCTCGGCCACGATGCGTGCGAGCAGCGGCAATTCGAGCCGATAAAGCTCGTGCGCGATGCGATGGTGGATCATCACGAGGATGCCGGGATAGCAAAGCAGCACTTCGTCGACGCTGCCCGCCGCCGGATCGCCCTGATAGGCCGCGAGGATGTCGCTGTCGAGCAGGGTGCGGATGCGCGGCAGGGTTTTGGCGAACGCGCGTATTGCGTTGATCGCGCGCGTGTCGATCGCGTGGTCGTCGCGCGGCTCATGCCGTGCCTTGTATTGCAACTCCAGCTTCGCCTGCGCGAGCAGGCCCTGCAGCGCGAAATCGAGCGCATGGCCGACGTAGAAGTTCTCGCTTTCCTGACGCAGATCGGGCGGGCCGAGCCGCATCGGAAAGAGTGCGCCTTTCAGCGCGCCGATGATGTCGGCGAGCGCCTCGCGCGCGGGGAGTTCGCGCCCGCCCGGCTCGAGCGAGCGCTTTTGCATTTCCCGCCACTGCTGGCGGACCGTCTGAAGCGATTGGACGATGTCGTCGATGTCGAATACAGCCACAGTGCAGTCCTTTCCATGATGTCGGCCGGGCAAGCCGGAATAGCGCCAGCGGTTCTGCATGCCGCGCCGCCGCCGGTCATAGTCACGACGTCGCCGTATTTCTTGTTTCGTCACAGAAGCGATGGCGGCGGTACTCGTCCGATGCAAAGTCAACCGTCGATAGCCAATACGTACGACTATGCGAGACATCCGCCGGAGGTGGTACCAAGTATTTTTCATTTGCAAATGACGGCTCGTGCGCGACCGTTCGCGGTTCGGCCAGGCGTATATGCGAAGCGCGCTCCACGTCATTTGCTACGCACAATTGATTGGTAGCCGCGGCACACAAAGTGCCTATAGTCGAAGGCTTCACCACACCACTCCGTTCGCTCCATGAAACATACGATCCATCGCCGCACACTGATCGCCGGCGCCGCTGCCTTCATGCTTGCCGCCGTCGTTTTCGCGCCCGTTCATGCAAAGGCCGAAACACGCGAGGTCGTCATCGGCTATCAGGACATGGTGGTGCCGTGGCGCTATGCGCAGGCAAGCGGAGCCGTCGAGAAGGCCACCGGATACAAGGTCACTTATCGCAAGCTCGGCAGCGGCGCGGACGTCATCCGCGCGCTCGCGTCCGGTTCCATACAGGTGGGCGAAGCGGGCTCCAGCCCGATCGCGGCGGGACTCTCGCAAGGCGTCGATCTGTCGCTGTTCTGGATTCTCGACAACATCAACGATGCCGAAGCGCTCGTCGCGCGCAACGGGTCCGGCGTGAGCAAGCTCGCCGATCTGAAGGGCAAGACGCTCGGCGTGCCGTATGTATCGACTTCGCATTTTCATGCGCTCGTCGCCTTGCAGCAGGCGGGTGTCGATCCGTCGACGGTCAGGATCGTCAATCTGCGTCCGCCCGAAGTCGCGGCGGCGTGGGAGCGCGGCAACATCGACGCGACTTACATCTGGGACCCGGTGCTCGCCAAGGCCAAGCAGAGCGGCCGCGTGCTCATCACGTCGGGTGAGGTGGCGAAGGAATCGGGCAAGGCGACCTTCGACGGCTTCGTCGCGGCACGCAAGTTCGCGCAGGACAATCCCGCGTTCCTGAACGGGCTCGTCAAGGTGCTCGCCGATACCGATGCGCAATACCGCGACCACAAGGCCGACTGGACCGCCGCATCGAAACAGGTGCAGGCGGTCGCGCAGGAATCCGGGGCGAACGCCGCCGACGTGCCCGCGAGTCTCGCGCTCTACGCCTTCCCGAGCGCAGGCGAGCAGGCTTCGCCGACCTGGCTCGGCGGCGGACAGCAGTCCGGCGCGGCGAAGTCGCTCGCCGCCACCGCGCAGTTCCTCAAGCAGCAGGGCACGATCCAGAACGTGCTCGCGGATTACTCCACGGGCGTCGATCCCCGCTTCGCGCAGCAGGCCGCGAAATGACATCGCTTGCCATCCGCAATCTCGGCGTCACGTACGAAGGCGCGCACACGCCCGCGTTGAAAGGCGTCGATTTGCAGATCGGCAGCGGCGAGTTCGTGGTGGCGCTCGGCGCGTCGGGCTGCGGCAAGACCACGCTGCTGAATTGCCTCGCCGGATTTCTCGAGCCGACCGAAGGCGAGGCATCGCTCAATGGCGAACCGATCGCCGGGCCCGGCGCGGAGCGCGGCGTCGTGTTCCAGAAACATGCGTTGATGCCGTGGCTGAATGTCATCGACAACGTCGCGCTCGGCCTGCGCTTTCGTGGCGTGAAGCGCGACGAGCGCCTCGAGATCGCGCGCCGCACGCTCGCGCTCGTCGGTCTGGCGCAATCCGAGCGGGCAAAGGTCTACGCGCTTTCGGGCGGCATGCAGCAACGCGTCGGAATCGCGCGCGCACTCGCGAGCGATCCCGAAGTGCTGCTGATGGACGAGCCGATGGGCGCGCTCGACGCCCTCACGCGCGAAAGCGTGCAGGAACTCGTGCTCGACGTGTGGGCGCGCACCGGCAAGACGGTCTTCTTCATCACGCACAGCGTGGAGGAAGCCCTCTTCCTGGCGACGCGCCTCGTGCTGATGACACCCGGCCCGGGACGCATCGAGGAAGTGCACGAGCTGCCCTTCTCGCGCGATTACATTCGCAACCGCGACGCGCGCGCCGTGAAATCGTCGCCCGCTTTCATCGAATGGCGCGAACGGCTGACGCGCCGACTGCATCGCACCGACACGGAGGTGGCGTGACTCACCCCGCTCGAGACGTCCCGCTGCCGCGCGCCGTCACGACGCCGCAGACCACACGAGCTGCTTCGCGCGCGAAAAGGCGCGCGCGCTATCGCGGCATGCCGGGCGCGGGCCCGACGGCGCTGCCCAGTGCGCTGTGCGTCGCGACACTCGCGGTGCTGTGGTGGGCCGCCACGCATTTTCACTGGCTGCCGCCGCTCTTTCTGCCCTCGCCCGAAGCCGTATGGCAGGCATTCACCGATGCGTGGCATGGACGGCTTCAGGGCGGACTGCCGCTCTCGGAACATCTGCTGTGGAGCGCGATCCGCGTGTTCGGTGCATTCGCGCTCGCGGTCGTCACGGCGGTGCCGGTCGGCATCCTGATGGGCGTGAGCCGCATTGCGCGCGGCGTGCTCGATCCGCCGCTGGAGTTCTATCGGCCACTGCCGCCGCTCGCTTATCTGCCGCTCGTCGTCATCTACTTCGGGATCGATGAGACCGCGAAGATCGTCGTGATCTGGCTCGCCTGCTTCGCGCCGATCGCGATGGCCGCGCGTGCGGGCGTGAAAAGCGCGACCGCCGAGCAGGTGAACGCAGCGTGGTCGCTCGGCGCGAACTTCCGGCAGGTGGTGTGGCATGTCGTGCTGCCCGCCGCGCTGCCGGAGATCCTGACGGGCCTGCGCATCGCCGTGGGCTTCGGCTGGACCACACTTGTCGCTGCCGAGATGGTTGCCGCGACCGCCGGCCTCGGGCAGATGGTGCTCAACGCGTCGAGCTTCCTGCGCACCGACGTGGTGGTGATGGGCATCGTGCTCATCGGCGCGATCGCGTGGATATTCGACTTCGGCATGCGCGCGCTGGAGCGGCGGCTCGTGCCGTGGAAGGGGCGCTGAGCCGCTCGCGGGACGGCCGGGACGGCGCGATGCGTATCGGCGAATGCGGCGATCGTCGGCACTTGCGCGCCCCGCCCCTCGTATTCCCGCTTGACAGACACTCTTACGATATATATCTTTAGATATGTTTTAAGACATATCTGGAGTGTTCTGATGAAATCCCGCTGCATTCAACGCGCGCGTGAAGCCGGCTTCCGCGCATTCGGATCTGGTTTTCCCTTCGACGCCCCCGAGTGGTCTGAGCGTTCGATCTTCGAACGCTGGGGCATGATCGGCCGTCATCGCCACGGCGCCGGCGGTCGCTTCGGCGGCGGTCCCGGCGGAACGGGTGGCATGGGTGGCATGGGTGGCATGGGTGGATTCGGCGGCGAGGACGGCATGCCGCGCGGACGCAAGTTCTCCTCCGACGATCTCCAACTGCTGCTGCTCGCGATGCTCGCCGAAGCGCCGCGTCATGGCTACGAACTCATCAAGGCACTGGAAGACCGCTCGAACGGCTTCTACACGCCGAGCCCCGGCATGGTCTATCCGGCGCTCACGTATCTGGAAGAGCTGGGCTACGCCACCGTCGAACTGGAAGGCAATCGCAAGCGCTATGCGCTTTCGGATGCGGGTCGCGACTATCTCGCGTCGAACCGCGAGCGCGTGGACATCATGCTCGCGAAGCTCACGCACTTCGCACGCAAGATGGATCTCGTGCGCCGCGCCTACATGGGCGAGGAAGCCGATGACACCGCCGCCGATAGCGGCTGGGCGCCCGAGCTGATCGCCGCGCGCCGCGCGCTGAAGAAAGCGCTGCTCTTGCGCACCGACGCATCGCAGGACGAGCAACGCCGCATCGCCGCGATCCTTGCGCGCGCGACGGCCGAAATCGAACAGAACCCGGCGCCGAAGCAGGCGTAAGAAGGAGCCATACACGATGACAGATTCCATTCTTCAAGACAGACCCGATCTCGAAGTCGCGCGCATTCGTCACGCGCTCAAGTTCCGGTTGCTGCAAGTCACGCGCGTAACGGCGCTCAATCCGTATCTCGTGCGCGTGACCTTCACGGGCGATTCGCTCGACGACTTCGTGAGCGCCTCATTCGACGATCACGTAAAGCTCTTCTTCCCGCAGCCCGGCGAGGCGATGCCCGCGCTCCCGCAGGCCGGTCCCGACGGGCCCATATTCGATGCGTCGAAGCCGCGTCCGATCGCGCGCGATTTCACGCCGCGCCGCTTCGACCGTGTAGCGCGCGAGCTCGATATCGAATTCGTGCTGCACGAAGCCGGCCCCGCGACGGCATGGGCCGCGCAAGCCGCGCCGGGTCAATATCTCGGCATCGGCGGACCGCGTGGGTCGTTCGTCATTCCGACGCAGTTCGACTGGCATCTGATGATCGGCGATGAAACCGCCCTGCCCGCCATCGCGCGGCGTCTGGAAGAGCTGCCCGAAGGCACGCGCGTCGCGACGCTGATCGAAGTCGCCGATCAATCCGCACGCATCGAATTCGATACGCGCGCCGATCTCTACGCGCAATGGCGCTATCGCAACGAGAGCGAGCATCCCGGCGGCGCGCTGCTGCTCGCCTTGCGCGAAACCTACGTGCCCGATGGCGAAGGCTACGTGTGGGCCGCGGGAGAAGCCACGCTGATGCGCGCGGTCCGCAAGCTGCTATGCGACGAACGCGGCGTCGACAAGAAGCGCATTCGCGCTTCCGCTTACTGGAAACGCGGCGAACAGGGCGTGCACGAGACGATCGACGGCTGATTTCCAGAGCGATTTCGCAGCAGGACCGCCACGGATTGATCGACCTCAGGCGACGCGCTACAGAGCCGTGCACTGGGCATCGCAGGAATTGAGCGGACTGTCCCTGAAAAGCGGACATTGCCGCATGGCGCGCGCAGACGCTGCGTCGGATTGCTTTAGGGACGCTCGTCCGCGCGACTGCGCCTCGCGCAAGCGTTTCTTGCCGCCGCCGAATCGGTCCGAAGAAAGTGACAACGTGAGGGGCCATTTGCGTCTGGCGCTTGCGAAAGCAAAAACGTCTTCGGTTCGAAGCACGCGCCAAGCGCGCACAAAGCCTGGGCAAAGCCGCGATAATCGAGGCACGCAGACGTTCAACGCTCATCAAACGGTAGTGCGACCATGACCGACACATTCAGGAAAAAGCCCGGCGAAGAGCCCGCGAAACCGGGCGGCTTGCGCAAATCGCTCACGAGCTATGGAGACAACGGTTTCTCGCTGTTCCTGCGCAAAGCCTTCATCAAGGGCGCGGGTTATACCGACAGCGCCCTGGATCGCCCGGTGATCGGCATTGTCGATACGGGCAGCGCGTATAACCCGTGTCACGGCAATGCACCGCAACTGATCGAAGCGGTGAAGCGCGGCGTGATGCTGGCGGGCGGCTTGCCGATGGACTTTCCGACGATCTCGATCGCCGAATCGTTCTCGCAGCCGACGAGCATGTACCTTCGCAACCTGATGTCGATCGACACGGAAGAGATGATCCGGGCCCAGCCGATGGACGCGGTCGTGCTGATCGGCGGATGCGACAAGACCGTGCCCGCGCAACTGATGGGCGCGGCATCGGCCGGCATTCCTGCGATTCAACTCATCACGGGCTCGATGCTCACGGGCGCGCATCGCGGTGAGCGCGTCGGCGCATGCACGGATTGCCGCCGCTATTGGGGGCGTTTTCGCGCGGAGGAAATCGACGAAGCGGAAATCGCGGCCGTGAACAATCAGCTCGTCGCGAGCGTGGGCACCTGTTCCGTGATGGGCACGGCGAGCACGATGGCATGCATCGCCGAAGCGCTCGGCATGACGGTGCCGGGCGGCGCATCGCCGCCCGCGGTCACGTCGGATCGCATGCGTATCGCCGAACTCACGGGCACGCAAGCCGTGCAGATGGCGCGCGATGACCTCACCATCGACAAGGTCCTCACGGCCGAGGCATTCGAAAACGCGATGCGCGTGCTGCTCGCGATCGGCGGCTCGACGAACGGCATCGTGCATCTCACCGCGATCGCCGGACGCATGGGCTATGACGTCGATCTGAAGGCGCTCGATCGCATGGGTCGCGAAACGCCCGTGCTAGTCGACCTGAAGCCTTCCGGATTGCATTACATGGAGGACTTTCACAAGGCCGGCGGCATGGCCACGCTGCTACGCGAATTGAAGCCGCTCCTGCATCTGAACACATTGACGGTCACCGGACGCACGCTCGGCGAAGAGATCGAAGCCGCAGGGCCGGCATTCGAGCAGGACGTCGTGCGTCCCTTCGACAAACCGATCTATCCGCAAGGCGGCATCGCGGTGCTGGAAGGCAATCTCGCACCGGGTGGCGCGATCATCAAGCAATCGGCGGCGAACGCGAAGTTGATGGAACACGAAGGCCGGGCGGTCGTGTTCGAGCATGGCGCGGATCTCGCGGCACGCATCGATTCCGACGATCTCGACGTCACACCCGACGATATCCTCGTGCTCAAGAACATCGGGCCCAAGGGCGCACCGGGCATGCCGGAAGCCGGCTACATCCCCATTCCGCGCAAGCTCGCGTTGAAGGGCGTGAAGGATATCGTGCGCGTCTCCGATGGACGCATGAGCGGCACGGCGTTCGGCACTATCGTTTTGCATGTGACGCCGGAATCGGCAGTCGGCGGCCCGCTCGCGCACGTTCGAACCGGCGATCGCATTCGCCTGAGCGTGTCGAAGCGTGAAATCAGTCTGCTCATCAGCGAAGAAGAACTCGCCGCACGCGCGAAGGCAACGCCCGTCAGCGTGCCGAGCGCGGATCGTGGTTATCGCAAGTTGTTTTATGACACGGTGACGCAGGCAGACAAGGGCGTCGATTTCGATTTTCTGCGCGCGACGCAGATGCGAGGCGTGATCCCGCGCCGGTAAACCTGATCGACCAGTGGCCGCTTTCGAGCGGCTTTTTTCTGTTCATCGCGATCATATCGATGCGATCGCGGCAATCTTCGACTACGCGCGGACGGATTGCATCCAATATCAGGCATGCAAGATGCCGATTCGCGCGCTTCGTTTTAAGATAGCCACATCATCGCAACCGGCTCTGGCGCCAGGAGTAGGCAGGTGCTTCTATTGAATCGTGGACGTGGCGCGGCGCTGTGCATGACCTGCGCGTTGTCGTGCGGGCCAGTGTGCACTTTCGCAGCCGCGCCGCATGGTGGTCATGCTGCAAGTGCAGTCGAGGGCGCGAGCAGTACATCGGCGCAAGTCATCCTGTCCGCCAACGCGCTTGCGCCGAACTTCACCGGCGACGATCCCGCGCAAGTCCGCGACGCGCTCGCGGGGCACCCTGCGCCGGGACAATCGGCATCGATCACGAACCGCGTACGGGCCTTTCTCTCGCGTCCGTTTCACAAGGCGCAGCAAGGCGCATCCGCGGCGTCGGGCGCGAGTCAGCCTCGCGAGCAGACCGAGCGCACGTTCACGTTCGTCATTCCGGTTTCATATGGCGTGCGCTATCTGTCGAGAAAGAAGGTCCTTTCAGTGAATGTCTCGCTCGCGGCACCTGAAAATCCCGATGCCATCCTGCTCAAGCAGACCGTGAAGGGACAAAGCGGCCGCAAGCTCGTCGTCGCGCCAGAGGCCAAGGAGAAGGGATTCGTTCAGACCTTCGACGTCATTCAGTTGAAGCCGCAGAGCGGCATCAAGACGACCGTCAGCGGCCGGATCGTGCTCCCGAGCTTCGATCATGCGCACGGCAACGGCGACTTCGCGATCGTGCTCATCTGCTCGCTCGCGCCGCCCTACCTGACCGATGACATCGAACACAGCGCGCCTACCGACGAAGAACCCACGGATATCACGCGCAGGACATCGACATTGAATGGAAGAGTTGATGCAGCGTGGCTCATCGATCGCAAGGAAGGTACGATCATCACGAAGCGGCTGCACCTCGTGAAGTAGCGGGTGCAGGAGACGCCAGCTGATCACGAGATAACGCAACGGCTGATTCATGGGCGCCCGTGCGAAACCGCTGCGTTCCAAGCGACTACAATCGACGTTCGATTACACGCAGCGAATCCCCCCTGAAACATGGAGTT
Source organism: Caballeronia sp. INML3B (assembly GCF_023631305.1). Classification (NCBI taxonomy): domain Bacteria; kingdom Pseudomonadati; phylum Pseudomonadota; class Betaproteobacteria; order Burkholderiales; family Burkholderiaceae; genus Caballeronia; species Caballeronia sp. INML3B. The sequence goes on along the minus strand of NZ_JALQDI010000060.1, from coordinate 35,043 downwards.
TTTCGACGCAAAGCGTGCTCGCACCGCAGGCCATACCGCGCCGGGTCGTGCGGAAATGGCGTCACGCGGAGAACCTGAATGCCCGCCAGATTGAACGCCGTTCGCAAGACCGGACGCATGGTCAGCCGCCGGCTGATGCGGCGCAACAGCACCGCCGCGATGCGCTTCGCCGATGCGTTTTCGCGGTTTCCGGCGCTCGCCGGACTCATTGGCACCGCCATCGCCGTTTCCATGGCCGCGTTGTCGTTTGCCGCGCTTTGGCAAGGTCGCGCGCAGGCATTGCAGAACGCGAATCAGGCAGCGGCCAACCTCGTCGCTACCTTGAGCGCCGATATCGCGCGCAACATCGAATCGAGCGACCTGTCGCTGCGCACCATCGTCAGCGGCATACAAAACCCCGCCGTGATGACGCTTCCTCCCGATCTGCGCAAACTCGTGCTCTTCGATGGCGCCACCGGCACGAACTATGTCGGCGGCGCGTTCGTGATGAATCGCGAAGGACGCATCGTCGTCGAACGCGATCCTTCAGAGCACGCCGACCTGCTCTTCAACGATCGTGATTACTTCAAGGCGCATGCCGAACATCCCGACGCCGGCCTCTTCATTTCCGGACCCTACGTGTCGCGGCTGCGCAAAGGCGCGGTCTCGCTCGCGCTGAGCCGGCGCATCGATGCACCGGACGGGTCGTTCGCGGGTGTCGCGGTGATCGCGCTGGACGTGGCCTATTTCAAGAACCTGCTTTCGCGCGTGAACGTCGGCAGGTCGGGGTCCGTGTTCATCGTTCAGCAGGACGGCGTGATGATCGCGCGCAAGCCTGCATTGCCCTTGGACGAAGCCAGGTACGTCGCCAGATCGCCGACCTTCGCCGCGATGCGCGACGCTCCGTCCGGCTCGTACATATCGAAATCGCCACTCGACGGTGTGCGACGGCTTTATACCTTCCAGCACGTACCCGGCACGCAGATGATTGCGGCGGTCGCGCCCGCGGAGCATGAAGTGCTCGCTGCGTGGCGCGAGCGCAGCATCGTCATTGGCGGACTGACGATGACGTTCGGCGGCGGCTTTGTCGTCATCTCCTGGCTGCTTGCGATCTCGCTGCGGTCGCGGGCGATCGCGCAAGCGAAGCTGCAACGCCTTGCAGGCACCGATTCGCTCACCGGCCTGTCCAATCGCCGCGCGCTGGACCGCCGGCTCGACGAGGAATGGCGGCGCGCCCGTCGCGCCGATCAACCCCTATCCGCCTTGTTCGTCGACGTCGATCACTTCAAGCTGTACAACGACACTTACGGTCACGCGATGGGCGACGATGCGCTCGTCGCAGTGGCCGATTGCATACAGAATTCCACGAAGCGGCCCGGGGATATCGTGGCGCGCTACGGCGGCGAGGAATTCGTGGTCGTGCTGCCGGGTGCCGAAGCGAACGGCGCGATCACGTTCGCCGAGCGCCTGCGCGAGAAAGTGGAGAAACTCGCCATCACCAACAGTGCCGCGCCCAAGGGCGTGCTGACGATCAGCATCGGTATCGCGACCGCCTCGCCGCGCCAGATCGAAGATGCGCTCAAGCTGCTCAATAGTGCCGACGCCGCGCTCTATCTCGCCAAACGAACCGGCCGCAACCGCGCGATCCACGAGGACAGCGTCGCAGGCGGCGCTGGCTAGAGCGAGGCGCGCAACATCGCGCGTATCATGCATCGTGAATGCAATCGTGCGTTTTGCATGCCGCATTCAAACCGCATTCGAGTGCATTCAGAATGGGAGGAGACAATCCGATGACCGCATCCACCGCCGTATTCGCGATTCTGTTCTCGCTGCTGCTGGGCGCGATGATTCCGGGCCCGAGTTTCGTGATCGTGGCCCGCAATGCGATCGGCATATCTCGCGCCGATGGTCTCGCGACCGCGCTCGGCATGGGCGTCGGCGGCATCTTCTTCGGCGGCATCGCTCTGGCCGGCCTCTATACGCTGCTCGTGGCCGTCGAGTGGCTCTACGTCGGGCTGAAGGTCGCGGGCGGGCTGTATCTCCTCTACGTGGCGTCGAAGATCTGGCGCGGCGCCGCGCAGCCGATGCAGATGTCGACGCAAGACGATCCGCCCGCACTCGCGACGAGCGCACGCAAATCGTTCTGGCTCGGCCTCACGACGCAGTTGAGCAATCCGAAGACCGCCATCTGGTACGGCAGCATCTTCGCGGCGCTCCTGCCGCAACATCCTCCGCTGTGGTGCTACTTCGTCTTGCCGCCGATGGTCTTCGCGATCGAGACGGGCTGGTACACGGTCGTCGCTTTGGGTTTCTCCAGCAAGCGTCCGCGCGAAATGTATCTGCGCGCGAGGAAATGGATCGACCGGATTGCCGCGAGCGTGATCGCGATACTCGGCTTGCGGCTCGTACTTACCGCGGGCCGAACCGGTCTGTGATTCCGTATGCAAAAGACATAACGCAAACCGGCATCAAACGTTTTGAATGCAAGAGGAGAAGGGCCGGCCGCGCCACGGAGCACGTCCGGCCTTCTATCACGAGGAGATTAGACGCACTCGCATCACAGTGGATGCAGCTTGCCGTTCAGGTCCATCGTCCATTGTGAGCCGTCCTTGAACGTCAGCACGCCGCTTTGAGCGTCGATATGAATCGGCTTTCCGGCCGGCTCCTTCTTGTCGCCTCCGACGATCCGGGACATCTCGGAAGAGGACAGATGCTGGGCATGTTGCAGATCGTCGAGCTTCAGGTTCGCCATGGCGTTTCTCCTTGCGGTGCGTGAGCGAGAGTTCGTTAGATTCGAATCGAGCGTTTGTTGGCGCCCGCTCTGTCTTTTGCATTTGATATGCCAACCCTTGGGTATATGGTCTCGAAGCCGCTGCGCCTTATGCCGCGGCCTTGCGGCAGGCAGACCCGCATCATCATCAACGCGGCAGGTCAGACGCCGGCCAACACACGATGCGCGGCACTGTGGGCGTCGCGACGACATCGCCCATCCTTTCGTTTCGCCAACACGGAAATTTGTTTGCCCTCATTGGCGCAGGACTTGCTTTTATCCGCGCTCAGATATCCGGCGATACGACCGGTTCTGCAAAGGAGGAGGCGATGCAAGACGTTATTCACCAAATCGCGGCGAGCCACGATGAACAAGGGAGCGGCTGGCTGATCCCCTCGATCCGCAAGGCGCACGAACGGTCGGAGACGTTCGGCCTGAACGCATCGACCCGCCCCGATTACGACGTGCTCACCGAAGGCGAGTTGCTGCTCAAGCTCGAACAGAACCGTGTGCTGTGCGCGCACGCGACGCCGGTAATGGAAACGCTGCGCGAACAGATCGTGAACACGCAAAGCATGATCGTGCTGACCGATGCGCAAGGTCTCATCCTCCATTCCACCGGCGACGACGATTTCCTCGCACGCGCCGAGAAAGTTGCGCTGAGAGCCGGCGCGAACTGGGCCGAGGAACGGCAAGGCACGAATGCGATCGGCACCGCAATTGCGGAACGCTCGCCCACCGTCGTGCATGGCGATCAGCACTATCTCGCGGCCAATCGCTTTTTGACGTGCTCAAGCGTGCCGATCCTCGATCCCTATGGCGATCTGATCGGCGTGCTCGATGTGACCGGCGATCATCGAAGCTACCATCGCCACACGATGGCGCTCGCGCGCATGTCCGTGCAGATGATCGAAAACCATCTGTTTTCCAGCACTTTTCAGGGCATGCTGCAGATCGCGTTTCATAGCCGCCCCGAATTTCTCGGCACGCTGATGGAAGGCATCATGGCCTTCACCTGCGATGGTCGCTTTCTCTCCGCCAATCGCAGCGCGCAGTTTCAGTTCGGCCTGTCGATCGCGTCGCTGCGCGCGCATACGCTCTCGTCGCTCTTCGGACTGACGAGCGCACAACTGATCGATCGTTCGCATGCGAGCCGCGCTCCGCATTTTCCCCTCGACCTGAACAACGGCGCCGTCGTGTGCGCGCGTGTGCGCCTGAACCGTGCGCCGCTCGCCGGAGTGGCGCCCACATCCAATGCGATCAAAGCCGCGCCGCGCGCATCCGCTGCAATCGATGCGTCATCGAAGCTCGCTTCACTCGACACGGGCGATCCAAAAGTGGCTGTGGTGATCGCCAAGGTCCGCAAGGTCATCGGCAAGGACATACCGATACTCGTCACCGGCGAAACAGGCACCGGCAAGGAACTGCTCGCGCAGGCGATTCACAGCGATTCGCCGCGCCGCGCGGGACCGTTCGTCGCGGTGAACTGCGCATCGATTCCCGAGAACCTGATCGAATCGGAACTCTTCGGCTATGAGGAAGGCGCCTTCACCGGCGCCCGGCGCAAGGGCGCGGCCGGCAAGCTGCTGCAGGCGAACGGCGGCACGCTGTTTCTCGATGAGATCGGCGACATGCCCTATCCGCTGCAGGTGCGCCTTCTGCGCGTTCTGCAGGAGCGCGTCGTCGATCCACTGGGTTCCAGCAGGTCGATACCGGTCGATGTAGCCATCATCTGCGCGACGCACCGCAATTTGCGAGAGATGATCGAGCAGAACCGCTTTCGCGAAGACTTGTATTACCGACTGAACGGACTCGTCGTCAAGCTGCCGCCATTGCGCGAGCGCACCGACCTCGCAACTGTGATCACGAAGATGCTGCACGCCGTGAGCGCCGACGAATCACGGGGCACGCGCCTGTCCATCGACGATGAAGTGATGGCGCTCTTCCAGCGCTACGCGTGGCCCGGCAACTTCCGGCAACTGTGCAATCTCCTGCGCACCTCCGCCGCGATGGTGGACGACGACGGCTGCATTCGCCGTGAACATCTTCCTGATGACTTCTTCGAGGAGCCTCGCGTTAATACGCAAAACGTGTTTGAAGCATGCCCTTCATCGGCGCCCGCTTCGGGACGACTACAGGAAGTCACGGCGTCCGTGATCGCCGCTGCGCTCACGCGACATCGTGGCAACGTATCCGCCGCCGCGCGTGCGCTCGGCGTTTCGCGCAACACGATCTATCGCAAGATGCCCGCTTGTTCAGCGATGGAGCAGTGAGTTGTTCCATGCGGTGTTCCACTTCGAGACACCCCTGTTCCTAAGGGGTACAGCGCGGCACGTGAATCGCGCTACTTCGAAATGAAACTGAAAGGCTAAACCGTGCACATGCACTGCGTTTTCTTCGAAGGCATGGAGCTTGCATTTTCGATGTCCGATTGCGAATCCTTCGCGATCCGACTCGAACATCACCTTAGGAGATGAACATGCAATGGACGACGCCTGCCTTCACCGATCTGCGCTTCGGCTTTGAGATCACGATGTATATCGCCACACGCTAACGCTTCGATGAAGCAAGCCCGGGTCGAACAGCGCCCGGGCCTGCGTCCTTCTCTTCCCGTCCCACATGAACTCAACGACCGCGCATACGGGCGCACCCACGCGCCCGCGCTTGCGTGCGCCTCTTAAGCTGCATTGGCATGCGGGCATGCGCACGTGCGAGATCGTGCATCCGCGCGGCAGCATCGAACTGAATCGCAGCGCTGGCGAAATACTCGCGCGCTGTGATGGAACGCGCGAACTCGACGACATCATCGGCGAGCTGGAAGCGCGCTTCGGAATGGCGGGGCTCGCCGCCGATGTCTATCGCTTCATCGATGAAGCGCGCCGTCTCGGCTGGATCGACTGAACGCGCGTTGTCACATCGGGCAACACGTCGATCGCCCCACTGCTCCACGATGCAACACCCCTGCATGAACATCGCACGACGCTTGCGTCCAGCTCCTCGTGCATGAGATCCGCATGCAGCAAGGCAAGCGGGCACATGAATCATCAATGGCACATGACTTGCCTTGAAGATGCCGCAACCGTTCGCATCGCTATCGAGATTCAAGTAGACGTTGCATCGACAATACCCAGGAGACAACGATGAAGATTCGCTTCAGTCCGGCAATGCGCATCGCGGCCATTGCAGCAGGCGCCGTTGCTGCATTCTGCGTAGCGCAGCAACAAGCCATCGCGGCGAGCGGCACGCCGGCGCCGTATCCGGAAGTCAGCTACGAGCGTCTTACCAGCGCGCAGGAGGATCCAGGCTGGCTCACGTACTACCGCACGTATAACGGTCATGCGCATTCGCCGCTCAAGCAGATCGACACGAGCAACGTAAAGAACTTGAAGCAGGTGTGGAGCTATAAGTTTCCGAAGGACTTGCAGCAAGGCTTCGAAGCGACGCCCATCGTCAACGGACGCTTTCTTTTCGTGACGACGCCCAAGGACAACGTTTATGCATTCGATGCTGCAACGGGCAAGCAGCTATGGAAATACGAGCCGAATCTCGATGCGAAATCCTTCAAGACCGCATGTTGCGATGTGGTCAATCGCGGCGTCGCGCTATACGGAAAGAATGTCTATGTCGCGATGCTGAACGGCGAAGTGGCGGCCCTCGATGCGCAAACAGGCGCGCTCGTGTGGAAGAAGGCGATGTTCGATCCGGGCGTCGGCTACGCGTTCTCGCTTGCACCTCTGGCGCTCGATGGCGCGCTCGTCGTCGGCAGTTCGGGCGGCGAGTATGGCGCGCGCGGTTTCATCGCCGCACTCGATCCCAATGACGGCAAGGTGCTCTGGAAGCGTTATACCGTGCCCGGCGCGAAGGAACCTGGCGGCAATACATGGCCCGACGGCATGCAGGAACATGGTGGCGCGCCCGCATGGCTCACCGGCACCTACGACTCGGCGACGAAGACGCTTTATTGGGGCGTCGGCAATCCGGGACCGTGGCTCGCCGATCTTCGTCCCGGCGACAATCTCTATTCCGATTCCCTGCTCGCTCTCGATCCGAAGACGGGTGATCTCAAGTGGCACTACCAATACACGGCCCATGACACGTGGGACTATGACGGCGTGAACACGCCCGTGCTCGCGAATATCAAATATCAGGGCAAGGACTACGACGCGATCGTTCACGCGGACCGCAACGGCTTCTTTCACGCAATCGATCGCAGCAACGGCAAGCTGATCTATGCGCGGCCTTTCGTCACCGCGACATCGGTCACGGGCTATACGGACGATGGCAAGCCGATTCAGGACCCAGCCAAGTATCCGAAGACCGGCACGACCATCGAAACATGTCCGAGCTTTCTGGGCGGCAAGAACTGGTGGTCCGTGTCATACGATCCCCAAACGCATCTCGCGATCGTGCCGGCCCTGCATGCGTGCATGTCCTTGTCGGGCAAGTCGGTGAACTACATGGAAGGTCTGCCCTATCTCGGCGAAGGCTTCGAGATCAAGCCCGAGCCGAACAGCAAAGGTTATGGCGAGTTGCAGGCCATCGATGTCGATACGGGCAAGAAGGTCTGGAGCCACTGGAGCAAGCTGCCCTGGAACGGCGGTGTCGCGACGACGGCGGGCGGCCTCGCATTCAGCGGCTCGCTCGATGGTCGTCTCTACGCGTTCGACGAAAAGACCGGCAAGGTCTTGTGGCAAAGCCCGAAGCTCGCGAGCGGCATCATCGCGCAACCTTCGGTGTATGAGATCGACGGCAAGGAATACGTGGCGATTCTCGCGGGCTATGGCGGCGCGAACCCGATCTGGGGCGGACCGATGGCGAAGGCCGCGGACAAGGTTCCGCGCGGCGGCACGCTCTATGTCTTCGCGCTCAATCGCACCTGAACCAACCTGATCGAACCGCGAGCGCGCATCGTCGCGCGCTTGCGGTGTTCACCGACATCACCGGACGCTTCGACATGAATCATCCTCTCCACTCCATACGCGCAGCGGGCATGCTCGCCGCATGCATCGCGCTCGCGCCATCGCCCTCCGATGCAGCAGTGAAGATCTGCACGTTCCCCGGCAGCCCGTCGGCGTCGCTGGATCGCAGCGTCGCGCAGGCAGTCTTCGCGCGCGCCCATATCGCGGCATCGATCGTTTCGCACGGCATCGGTGAAGGCGACGACGACGGCGTGTCGCTTAGCGAACTCGACAAGACACTCGCGCGCGATTGCGATGTGATCGCGGGCTTTCCGCGTTCGACAGTCGCCGACGCATCCGGCGGCAAGATGCAATTCTCGCGCGGCTATCTGCGCGCGGGTTATGTCAGCATCGAAGCGCCCGGTGCGAAACTCGGGGACGCCGCAAAGCACACGGTCGCCGCGACCTATGCGAGCCCCGCACAATTGATCGCCGTGCAACAGCACGACGTGACGTTCGATCTGGAGAACACATCGGCGTCGACGGTCGAAGCGGTGGCGAAGGGACGCGCGCAACGTGCGATCGTGTGGTATCCCGCCGTCGTCGCTTATCGCATGGCGCATCCGGAGCGCAGCTTCACGGTCACGACCGCCGATTCGCCCTATGCGGACTGGCATCTTGCCTTCGCGTTCGGCGACAGGGCCGCGGCCTTGCGCACACGTATCGACGACGCGCTCACGTCGATGACCAACGATGGCAGCTTGCAAGCATTGACGATGCAATGGTCCATGTCTGCGCAAACCGCCTCCGCAACACGCTATCTCGACACGCCGTCGACCGCATCGTCCGCGCACGCGGGCATCATGCTCGCGGATACGAACCCAGCGCGCGCAGGCCGCTTCATCAAGGTCGCAAATGAGGGCGGCGCCGAGCCGCCATCGTTCGAACAGGCGCAAACCACGCACGGCAAGACACTGTATTCGAGTTCGTGCGCGAAGTGCCACGGTGCGCAGCTTCAGGGCGTGACCGCGCCCGCGTTGCAAGGTCCTTCGTTCGCGCCGCCATCGAATTCGCATCTCACCGTCGGCGGCATTTTCACTTACATGGCGACCAACATGCCCGCGGATCGTCCCGGCAAGATGAAGGATCAGGACTACGCCGACATCATGGCCTTCCTTTTGATGTCGAACGGCTACAAGCCAGGCGGAGCGAAGATGACGGCGGACAGCGCGCGCGCGTCGAAATTGCCGCTCAACGCGGGGCCCGCCCGCTAACTTCGAGCTCCGCACTTCGGCCGCGCGACTTTTAATACATCACACCGTGACATATAATGGAACTGTCGCGCGGGCGGATCGACATGGGCCGCAACGCGGCGCAATGTGCAAGTCAGCCGGTTCCAACCGGCGGGAGGCCAGCGTCGTGCTTATCAATAACGAGTTTGAAATCGGCTACCTTGTCGTCGTTTTCGCTTTGCTCGGCGTTATCCTGATCGGCGCGCTGCTCACGGCGCTGCATCTGGATCGCTGGCATCCGAAGCTCATCAGCGCAGCCATCGGGGCGTTACTCGGGCTTGCACTGATCGAAGCGGTGCCGATGCTCACCTGACGACACACCCTGACGCTTCGTCGAGACTTCGGTTCGTCGCGGCACAAGGGCGGCAGCATGCTCGGCAACACAGAGCATGCGTGCCGCCCTGTTTCTCCTCGTCCCTGACATCCTCTTTCATTTCGCGCCCTGCGCATTGGCATAATGCAGCAGCGGGCGCGCGTGTGCGTCGCGTCTTCGCCAACCATTCCGCTTCATCACCGATAGAGACCGCATGATCGCGATCACCCGCACCCGACGCCGCGTGCGCGCCTTCTTCGGCGCACCGGAAGCGAGGCGCCTCCTTCGTACGCTGATGAGTTGCGCGATCAGCTACGCCGCCGCGCGGCTCGCGGCGCTGCCAGAAGGTTATTGGGCGCTCATCACGACCCTCGTTATCGTGACGCAACCGAGCCTCACGCAAGCCGTCGATATCGCCCGCGATCAGATCATCGGCGCATTCATCGGTGCGGTGACGGGCGTGCTCGGTATCGTCGCAATGGAACGCGGCGCGCCGCCGCTCGCCGTCTTCTCCGTCGCGCTCGTGCCGCTTGCAGCGTTGAGCGCCAAACGTCCCGCGTTCAGGCTTGCGTGCGTGACGCTCGTGATCGTCGTACTGATTCCGGGAGGACCGGGCTCGCCTTTCGAACGGCCCATGCATCGCGTGCTGGAGATTCTGATCGGCGCGGCATCGTCGTTCGTCGTCTCGGCGGTCTGGCCGAATCGTGCGCTCGCGGCCGCACATGCCAGCGTCGCCGATACTTTGAAGAGCCTCAGTCGGTTGATCGGGCTGTATCTGTCGGGCGAACGGGACGACGCGCGTGCGAGGCGCCTCGAAACGCAAAGCACCGACGCGCAAAAAGCGTTCGACGATGCGCTGAAGGAAGCGGAGCGCGAGCACATCATCGTGCTCGTGCAGAATCGCCGCGCGGATGCAATCGACAAGGCCGCGCCTTTTTTGCGGCGTCTGCATAGCGATGCGCTCTTTCTTGCGAAAGCGGTATCGCGCCTCGATCGCGATACCTGCGCGGCACGGTTCGGCACCACGGGCCGCGAAGTGCAGTCATTGTTCGAGACGCTCGCAAGCGTGCTTGCATCGAATCGTCAGGACGATGCAGGGCTCGCGCGCGCGCGCTTTGCCGTGAATGAACTCAAGAACATACTTGCGAAGCAGGAGGCAACGCACGGCGCGCAGGAAGTGGCGCAGTTCGTCGTCGGCCTGATCGTCGCGGATCTGGATGCGCTGACTACTACGATCTATCCGCCCAAGGAGCCATCGGCCTAGCGTGAAAGACCGCGCGCATCGATCGGCCATAGGTCCGTCACTCGGCCGTTTCGATGGCACACGTATTCGTCGTAGAGATTCACGGTCGGATCGCAATGCCCGGGAGGCAACAGAAGTCGCTTGCCGACGAGTCGCGCGAAGTCGCCTTCAGATTCGTGCTGCGCCTGCAACATGCCGTGTTCGTCGTTCGCAGAAATATAGGTCAGCGCTGGCTCGTCGATCGCATCGAGCCACTGCACGCTGCGCGGCAAGCCTGAATCCACTGCGAGCCCTTTCAGGCCGACATCGCACACGGCCATGCCGGGCCGCGTCGCGCTCATGACCGTCGACAGCACGAAAAGGCTGTGACGCCAGTGCAATTCGCCGCCCCAGCCGATGCCGCCGTAATCGCCGTCCATGAAGAGATACGAGCCGGGTTGCAGCTCCGTGAAGACGCCGCTCGCGGCATCGAACTCGACCGTGCCGGTACCGCCGCCCGTCACGATGCCGCAACGCACGCCGCGTACATCGAGCGCGCGCACGTAGCGTGCGGCAGCGTCGGCGGCACGGCTTGCTTCGTCCTTGCGCGCCGCCCAGTCGGCGACGTGCTGTATGCCGCCGTGATACGCCTGAATGCCCGCAAAGCGCAACGCGCCCTGCGATGCGATCCCATCGACGAGTGCGAGCAGCGCATCCTCGCTCGTCACGCCGCAGCGATGTTGCCCGGCATCGATTTCAGGCAGCACGTCTATCGTCACACCTGCACGCGCCGCCGCGTCGCCGAGCGCATGCACTTGCGGCAACGCATCCACGCAAACCGAAAGGCGCACGTGCGATGCCAGCTCGACGGCCATGGCCAGCTTGTCCATGCCGACGAACTCGTTGCTCACATGAATGCTCGCGATGCCCGCCGCCGCGAACGGATAGGCCTCCGACAGCTTCTGGCAGCACACGCCGACCGCGCCCGCTTCGATCTGACGCCTCGCGATCTCGCTGGACTTGTGCGCCTTCGCATGCGGACGCAACGCGACGCCGTGCCGCGCCACGAACGCCGACATTGCCGCGAGATTGGCGTCGAAGGCATCGAGGTCGATCGTCAGCGAAGGCGTGGCAACGGATACGAGCGGGTCGCCCACGCGGGCGGCGGGCGGCGGTAGGAGCGTCATGGCGGGTCGTGTCGATGAAGCGGGATCAGGCATCGATCATAGCGCCGAATTTTGCATGTCGAATGCAAAAAACCGGCACGATTGATATCGAGATCATGCCGGAACTTCCGTTTCCAGGATCGCGCCTTCATCCTTGAGCGCCTGAATGCGTGCATCGTCGAAACCGTATTCGTTGAGCACCTCGGTGGTGTGCTGCCCGAGAAGCGGCGCGGGACGGGAAGCCTTCGTCGACCCTTCGGAGAAGTGAATCGGCAAACCGATGCCCCGCATCGGCCCCGCGAGCGGATGCTCCGTCTCGACGATCATCCCGCGCGCGATTGCCTGCTCGTGCGACGACGCCTCCGGTACGCCCAGCACCGCGCCGCTCGGCAAGCCGATTTCGTCGAAAGTGACGAGCCATTCGTCAGTGGTCCGCTCGGCGAGGCGCGTGCTCAGGATCTCGACGAGCAACTCGCGATGCCTCAGGCGGCCCGCATTGGTCTGGAAACGCTCGTCCTCGGCGAGACCGGGAATGTTCAACACGCCGACCAGCCGCTCGTAGTTCCTCTGATTGGCCGCGCCGATGTTGATCCAGCCGTCGCGCGTGCGAAACGCCTGATACGGCGCGCTCGTCGGATTGGCGGAGCCCGCCTTCGGCAGTACCGTGCCGTCCGCGAAATAGTTGGCGAAGGCCCAGTACATCTGTTGCAGGCCGGCTTCGAAGAGCGACGTATCGACCATCTGGCCAAGGCCCGTCGTCTGCTTTCTCGCATAGGCCGCGCTGATGCCGAGCGCCGCCAGAATGCCCGCGTTGATATCGGTGACGGGCGAGCCCGCCTTGATCGGCGCCTGTCCCGGCTCGCCGGTCATGCTCATCAGGCCGCTCATGCCCTGCGCTATGAGATCGAAGCCGCCTTTATCGGCCATCGGTCCGCTGCGGCCGTAACCGGAAATCGCGCAATAGATGAGGCCCGGATTCATCGCCCTGAGCGTTTCGTAACCCATGCCCAGTTTTTCCATCGTGCCGCGCCGGTAGTTCTCCGTCACGACATCCGCGCTCGCGAGCATTTTCCTGAGCACGTCCTTGCCGCCGTCCGTCTTCAGATTAAGGGCGACGCCGCGCTTGTTGCGGTTCACGATCAGGAACGACGCGGATTCGCCGCTCGGGAGCATCGGCGCGAAACGCCGGCAATCATCGCCGTTTGGAATTTTTTCGACCTTGATGACATCGGCACCCATGTCCGCGAGCATCATCCCGCAGATCGGCCCCGACATGATGTGTGCGAGCTCGATCACGCGCAAGCCCGCAAGCGGCCCCTCGCCGGGCGCGGCTGCCGGTTTCGTGTCTGTCATGTCAACGTCCCTTGAATTGCGGTTTGATCTTGTCGAGGAAGGCCTGATAGCCGGTGCGGAAATCTTCCGTGCCGAAGCACGCGAAGCCTTCGTCGCGCTCTTCACCGGTGAGCGGCGCGGGGTCCATCACGCGGCGCACGAACTGCTTGTGCCAGCGCGCGACGAGCGGCGCGCCGTCCGCGATGCGTCGCGCGGTTTCATATGCGTGCGCGGTGACGTCGCCATCCGCGACGACGCGCGTGACGAGCCCCTTCGCAAGCGCTTCCCTCGCATCGAAAATGCGTCCTTCGAGCAGCATCTCGAGCGCAATGGCCGGCCCCGCCAGACGTACGAGCCCTTCCATCTCCGCATGCGCCATCACGAGGCCTAGATTCTTGATCGGCACCCCGAAGCGGCTCGACTCGCCGCAAATGCGCAGATCGCACATCGCCGCGATTTCGAGGCCGCCGCCGACACAGATGCCATGAATCATCGCGACGATCGGATGCCGGCACTGGCGCAATGCATTCAAAGTGCGATGCATGATGGCGCCGTACTCGCGCGCCTGCTCGACATTCGAGCGATCCGTGCGGAACTCGCCAATGTCGTTCCCCGGCGAAAACGCCTTTTCGCCGGCGCCGCGCAGCACGATGCAGCGCAACGTGTCATCGCCTGAAAGCGTTTCGATGGTCTCACCGAGCGCGTGCCACAACGGCTTCGTCATCGCGTTGAGCTTCTCGGGCCGATCGATCACGACCGTCGAGATGTCGCCTTCGCGCTCGACCAGGATGGATGGTTCCGCCACATCGCCTCCTTGAATTGAATGCTGCATGCTGAATGCGTTATCCGATGCGGTTCAATGCATGCAAAATGCATTGAACCGCCGCGCCCGTCGATTAGACGAACTTGCGCGCGTCTGCCGCGTCTTTCGTTTCCTCGACTTCGAGCGCGCGGTCCGGGCGCATCATGAACGAGAGGATGATGCCGGCGGCCATCAGGATCATCGACACCGTGAACGGAAGGTTCCAGTTGCCCGTGCGGTCGATCAGCCAGCCGCCCACGACCGGGCTGATGATGGCCGCCAGCGCCGAGCCGGAATTCATGATGCCGGACGCGGTACCCGAGTGCTTGGGCGCGATGTCCATCGGCACGGACCACATCGGACCGATCGTCATTTCGTTGAAGAAGAAGCCGGCCGAGAGACACACCGCCGCGAGCGTGATCGAAATGTCGGAGATCAGCATGATCGGCGCGAGCGACAGTAGCGTCAGCAGCATGCACACGCCCACCATCACGTTGCGCGCGAGCCGCACGTTGCCGCTCTTTCTCAGGATGCGGTCGGTGAGGGAACCGCCGAGCCAGTCGCCGAGCACGCCTGCGAAGAACACCCCCGACGCGAACAGCGCCGACTTGCCGAGCTGCATGTGGTAGCTATGCAGGAAGTACTGCGGAATCCAGCCAAGAAACAGCCACAGCACCCATCCATAGCAGAAATACACCGCCGTGACGGGAGCCATGCGGCCGAGCAGCGTGCGCCACGGAACCGGCACGCGTTGCTTCACGCCAGAGTAGCTCGCGAGCGTCGCGCATTCGGAATCCGTGATGCGCGGATGATCGCGCGGATTGTCGCGAAAGTAGAAGACCCACGCCAGCGCCCACAGGAAACTGATGATCCCGGTGATGATGAACGCGCCGCGCCAGCTCGTCGCGACCATCAGCCAGACGATGAGCGGCGGCGCCACCGCATTGCCGATGCGTGATGCTGCATGCGTAATACCTTGTGCAAAACCGCGCTGATCGGCGGGCATCCAGTTCGACATCGCGCGCGTCGCAGTCGGAAAGGTCGCACCTTCGCCGAGGCCGAGCAGCACGCGCGCCACGATCAGCGAGACGAAGCCGCCGGACAGACCGGTGAGCACCGTGGCGCCTGCCCAGATGATGGCGCATAGCGTGAGCGTGCGGCGCGGCCCAAAGCGGTCGCCCACCCATCCGCCGATGATCTGGAACACGAGATACGGATACGCGAAGGCGGAAAACACGAAGCCGACTTGCGTGTGCGACAGGCCAAGCTCGGCGCCGAACTGGGCCGCCGCGGTACTGACATTGACCCGGTCGATATAGGTGATGAAATACATCGCGCATAGCAGCAGCAGAACGCGTGTCGTGGCTCGACGGAACATCATCGTCTCCTTGTTGGCCGCGTGCGTGCGCGCGACGCCTTCGGTTCTCGAGAGGCGCCCTGCACTGCATGCGGAACTTCGCGTGGGTACGTCGGATGAGGACTGCGGGCTCGGTATGAGCCTGCTTATAGCGTTCTTCTGCGCAGCTTGCGTATGCGTGGTTTGCGCGGTGATGTCATTGCTCGTCTCCTGGTCGCGGCTCGTTCGTGTCCGCTGTTTTGCTTCGGTGAATGAAACTCTCGTCTAGCTGTCTTCAATCCTTTGCATCGAGCGCCATCGCGAGCACGCGCGCAACATGCAGCGCCTCTCTTTGCGCGCCATCCGCGATCTGATGACGGCAACTCGTGCCGTCCGCGACGATGAGCGCATCGCGGGCCGCACGCACGGCCGGCAGCAGCGACAGCTCCGCCATCGCTTGGGAGGCGGCGTAATGTTCCGCCTCATAACCGAAGCTGCCCGCCATGCCGCAGCATGACGATTCGATCGTCTTCACATCGAGCCCTGGAATCCAGCCGAGAACTTTCTCGATGGGACGCACCGCATCGAATGCCTTTTGATGGCAATGTCCATGCAGCAAGGCGCTTGATCGATCCAGCGCCTTCAGCTTCAGTCGCAAGCGCCCTGCCGCCTCTTCACGCACGAGAAACTCCTCGAACAGGAACGACGCTTGTGCGAGCTTGCGAGCTGCATCGCCATAGCCGTACCCGAGAAATTCGTCGCGCAACGAGAGCAGGCACGACGGCTCCAGGCCGACGATCGCCACACCGCGCTCGACATAAGGCATGAGCGCATCGAGCGCGCGGCGCGCTTCGGCCTTCGCTTCATCGACGAGACCGGACGAGAGGAACGTGCGCCCGCAACACAGCGGCCGCTCGCCCGTCTTGACGTTCAGATGAACCGTGTATCTCGCCGCTTCGAGCACACGCTTCGCGGCACGCGCGTTGTCGGGCTCCATGAAGTTGTTGAACGTATCGACGAAGAGCAGAACTTCATTAGTTGCAGATGCAACTGGCTTGCCGGCCGCATCGGCGAGATAGGGTTTCGCGAAACGGGGGAACGCTCGCTGCGGCGCGAGGCCGAGCTTCGACTTGAGCCAGCGTGCAACACCGGGCATATTCGCTTCGAATGCGTTCGACAGCGCCGGCATGCGGCTCGCATAGGGCGCGTAGCGCGGCAGGAATGCGATCAGCCGCTCGCGCAGGCGCACGCCATGACGCTGCGTCCATGCGGCGCGCGCCTCGATCTTGATGCGCGCCATGTCGACACCTGTCGGGCAATCGCGCTTGCACCCCTTGCATGACACGCACAGGTCCAGCACGTCCTTCACATCCTGACTCGCGAGGCCGTCATCGCCCAGCTGTCCCGACAACGCGAGCCGCAAGGTGTTCGCACGGCCGCGCGTGACATGCTGCTCGTCCTTCGTGATGCGATAGCTCGGGCACATCGTGCCTGCATCGAACTTGCGGCAATGGCCGTTGTTGTTGCACATCTCGACCGCTTTCGCGAGTCCGCCCGACAGGTCGCCGCCCGATCCCGGCACGCCTTCGTCGCCCGTCGACGGATCGCGCGTCACATTCCACGCCGACCAGTCGAGCTGCGGCGTCAACGCGCGCTCGGCATAGGAAGGCGGAAAGCGGAAGTTGCGCGCATCGTCCATCTTCGGCGGAGCGACGATACGATCCGGGCTCAGCCGGTTCTCCGGATCGAAGAGCTGCTTGATGTCGCGAAAAGCCTCGTTGATACGCGGGCCATATTGCCATGCGACCCATTCGCCGCGGCACAAACCGTCGCCGTGCTCGCCAGAGAATGCGCCCTTGTATTCGCGCACCATCGCCGCGGCTTCTTGCGCGATTGCGCGCATCTTGATGGCTCCGTCCCGACGCATATCGAGAATCGGCCGCACATGCAACGTGCCGACACTCGCATGCGCGTACCACGTCCCTTCGGTTCCGTGCTGCCTGAAGACTTCGGTCAACCGACTCGTGTACTCGGCCAGATGCTCGAGCGGCACTGCGCAATCCTCGATGAAGGACACCGGCTTGCCGTCGCCCTTCATGCTCATCATGATGTTGAGGCCCGCCTTGCGCACTTCCCATAGCGCCTTTTGCGGACCGGCGTCGG
This sequence comes from Caballeronia sp. INML3B, assembly GCF_023631305.1. NCBI lineage: Bacteria > Pseudomonadati > Pseudomonadota > Betaproteobacteria > Burkholderiales > Burkholderiaceae > Caballeronia > Caballeronia sp. INML3B. The sequence continues at coordinate 17,770 of NZ_JALQDI010000060.1, read as the reverse complement.
GCATCTGCACGACCGAGCCGGGCAAGCCGAGATCGCTCATCAACTCGACGAGCTGCGCGAGCTGCGCGACTTGTTCATCGCGATCCGCGCCCGCGAATTCGACGAGCAGGACAGCCTTCGGCTGGCCGACCAACGCCTTTTCGATCACGGGGCGGAACGCGGGATTCGACATCGCGAGATTGATCATCGTGCGATCGACGAGTTCCACCGCCACCGGTCCGAGCTTGACGATGTGCTGCGTCATGTCCATCGCATCGTAGAAGCTCGGGAAGTTCACCACGCCGAGCGTCTTGTGCGCGGGCAACGGCGCGAGCTTCAACGTCAGCTGACGGCTGAACGCAAGCGTGCCTTCCGAGCCGACGAGCAGGTTCGCAAGATTCGGCTCCCCGTCGTCGCTGAAAGCGAGCGGGCTCTGACAATCGAAGAGATCGAGGTTGTAGCCTCCCACGCGCCGCAGCACCTTTGGAATGTGCTCGCGCATTTCCTGCTGCTCGCGCATCGCGATGCCACGCACGCTATCGATGAGATCGCGCGTGCGTGCATCGTTCATCATGGTCGAGACCTTGCCGAAACGCGCTTCGTGGCCATCGGCGAGGATCGCGTCGATCGCCTCGACGTTATGAACCATGATTCCGTATTCCATCGAGCGCGAGCCGCACGAGTTGTTGCCCGCCATGCCGCCGATCGTGCATTGCGCGCTCGTCGACACATCCACCGGAAACCACAGGCCATGCGGCTTGAGCCACGCGTTCAGATGATCGAGCACGACGCCCGGTTCGACCGTGACGGTGCGCGCGTCCTTGTCGAAGTGGATGATGTTGTTCAGCCACTTCGTCGTGTCGATGACGAGCGCCTCGCCGATCGTCTGCCCGCATTGACTCGTGCCCGCGCCGCGCGCAAGCACGCTCGCGTGGCTGTCGCGCGCGATCTGCAAAGCGAGGCGCAGATCGTGCTGATCCTTCGGCACGACGACACCGAGCGGCATGATCTGATAGATCGACGCATCGGTGGCGTAGCGCCCGCGCGATGCGTGATCGAACAGCACATCGCCTTTCAGTTCGCGTTGCAGTCGCGCCTGCAATGGCGTCGGCGTCGATGCGAGCCGCGCGCGCGCGGAAGCGGGCATCAGATGGATCGGCTTGACGAGCCGGTCTGTGGGGGAATTGAGCATCGTCGCTGTCGGTGAGTGCCAGAGCGCTGTGCGGTTCCTGGCCTTATGAATGCGTTATGCGAAATGCAATTCGACGGCAGGCAAGCCCTCGATGCGGCCCACGGCCGTGCCTGGCGCATCGGGAAAAGCCATGCCGGTGTACGAACCCGCCGTGAGCACGGTCCCGCGCTCGACGGCAAGCCCGCGCGAGACACTGTGGTTCACCGTCCATGCGAGCAGGCGACGCGGGTCGCCCGCGGGGTTCGCCGGAGCGCCGTGGAAGAGCGGCGCGCCCTCGAACGTGAAGGTCATCGCGGGCGATACGAAGGGAAACGCCGCGTCGTATGGCACGGCATCCCCCACGATCAACGCGCCATGATTCTGCAAGTCGGCGAGTTGCCAGGGCTTCTCCACATCGGGCCATGCGGCGAAACGGCTCGCCACCACTTCAATTGCCGCATGCACGGATTCGATGGCGGCGATCACGTCGTCATCGCTATAGGGACCGCTGCCCGGTTCGAACCGCCGGCCAAGCTTGAAAGCGACTTCGAGTTCGAGTCCGGCCTTGCCGAACGCGTGCATCGACAGCCGCGCGCCGGAATAATGAATGCCATCGGCGGGAAGCGGCGCGCCCTGTATCGGGCCATCGTGCGATTTCGCGCCGACCTTCCATCCGCCGATCTCCGCGCCCAGCGCGCGCAGCGTCGCTTCCTGCGCGGCGTACGCTTCTTCGGCGGCGTGCGGACGTGCGCCTTCCGGCAATACGTCGAGCTTCGCGCGGTGCGCGCGGGCCTCGACGAAGAGCCTTGCGAGCGCGTTGGCGTCAAACGCGGCGCTCATGCGGCCGCCTTCAATGCGGGCTTCGCGACGTGGCTCGTCAGATAGTCCATCGCCGCCGTGACACCGCTGCCCTTCAATTCGATGCCCGCGAGCCTCAAGCCCATTTCGCAGCCGGAGAGCGCGGCCATCAGCGTGAGATCGTTGCAATCGCCGAGATGCCCGATGCGGAACATGCGGCCCTTCACCTTGCCGAGCCCCGTGCCAAGCGACATGTCGAAATGTTCGTAGATGAGCTTGCGCACTGCATCGGCATCGACGCCTTCGGGCGTCATCACGCCTGTGAGCACCGGCGAATACACGGCGGTATCGGCGCACTGAATCTCGAGGCCCCATGCGGTGACCGCCGCGCGGCACGCCGCCGCGAGCCGTTGATGACGAGCGAACACGTTCTCGAGCCCTTCACCGAGGATCATGTCGAGCGCTTCCGAGAGCCCATAGAGGAGGTTCGTGTTCGGCGTGTAAGGCCAGTACCCCTGCTTGTTCATCTCGATGATCTCGGTCCAGTCCCAGAACGCGCGCGGCAGCGTGGCGCGTTTCGACGCCTCACGCGCCTTCTCCGATACCGCGTTGAAGCTGATGCCCGGCGGCAGCATCAAACCCTTCTGCGAGCCGGAGACCGTCACGTCTACGCCCCATTCGTCGTGGCGATACTCCGCCGATGCAAGGCCCGAAATCGTGTCCACCATCAGCAGCGCGGGATGCTTTGCGGCGTCGATGGCGCGCCGCACGGCGGCGATATCGGACGTCACGCCCGTCGACGTTTCGTTATGCACGACGCACACGGCCTTGATCACGCATTGCGTGTCTTCGCGCAAGCGCTTTTCGATCATGTCGGCCTGCACGCCGCGACGCCAGCCTTCGATGCCGGGCAAGCCCAGAAACTCAGGCTTGAGCCCGAGGTTCTCGGCCATCTTCTTCCACAGCGTCGCGAAGTGGCCCGTCTCGTACATCAACACCGTATCGCCGGAACTCAACGTGTTGCATAAGGCGGCCTCCCATGCGCCCGTCCCCGATGCCGGATAGATGACCACCGGTTGACTCGTCTTGAAGATCTTCCTGATGCCTTCGAGCACCTTGAGCCCCAGCGCGCCGAACTCCGGGCCGCGATGATCGATCGTCGGATAGCTCATCGCCCGCAGGATGCGATCGGGTACGGGGCTCGGCCCCGGAATCTGCAGGAAGTGACGGCCAGCAGGATGGAAATCGAGCTTCAACATGGGTCCGAGTCCTCTTGGATGTAATTTTGCATGCAAAATACAATAACGCAGCGATCGAGACGCGTAAAGGAATACATAGGCCAGACGGCCTAGGGATAACCCGCTGGCGGTTTTTCCCGCTAGCACTGGGTTAAAATTGCCGCAAACGCGATTAGAGGTATTGAATGCAAAATCCCGATCTTCCAGAAGTGCATGTTTCGTCGCCGCTGCCCAAGGTGGAGCGTCTGCGCCTGCACGACACCGTCGTCGATCATTTGCGCGGCTTCATCGTCGAAGGCCTGCTGGCACCGGGCGTGAAGCTCAACGAGCGCAAGCTGTGCGAGACGCTCGGCATTTCGCGCACGCCGCTTCGCGAGGCATTGAAGGTGCTGGCCGCCGAAGGCCTGATCGAGATCTCGCCGAACCGGGGCGCATCGGTATCGCAGATGAGCGAGTTCGAAATACGAGAGATGTTCGAGTTGATGAGCGGGCTGGAGGCCTTTTCAGGCGAACTCGCATGCGAGCGCATTACGCCGCTCGAAATCGCGGAGATCAAGGCGCTGCACTACGCGATGCTCGCGTGCCGCGCACAAAACGATCTCTCCGGCTATTACAGCCGCAATCAGGCGATTCACGACAAGATCAACGAGGCCGCGCGCAACACGGCCTTGCGCCAGACCTATGTGTCGATCAACCGGCGTTTGATGGCACTGCGTTTTCGCTCGAATTTCCAGACGCCGAAATGGGACAGCGCCATTCGCGATCATGAAGAGATGATCGAGGCGCTCGAGACCCGCGACGGCAGGCGCATGGGCGAGATTCTGCGCAAGCATCTGCTGTCCAAGCGCGATGCGGTGCTCGCCGAGCGCACCATGACAACGGTGAAACCCGCGACGCAGAAAAAGCGTGCGGCGGACAAGTCGGCAGCGGATGAGCGCTAGCGAATAGAACGGTTGCGCGATTCCTCAAAAGGTAGGGGTACGATACCGGCTCACGGCCGCCAGAGCCTGCAAACGGGGAAAACGTTGACCAGGATTCGAGCAGCATGCATTGCGCTGGGCGCGGTGCTCGTCATCACGGACTTCACTTTCTATCACTCGTCGGACTTCGAGACTGCGCAGGCCGCAATGGACCGCCAGACGGTCGACTGCCTCACGCGTGGACTCACGCGTGACGAGAAAGTCGGCATCGCCCGACTGACCGCGCTGCACGATCGCGAGGGGCTGGCTCCCATCTACGGCGATGTTCTCGCGCGTTGCGTCGTGCGTTCCGATCAATGGGACCGCCGTCCTCAACTCGTAACGAGTGGGCCCCAGCTTCTTTCCCAACACCCCGAATTCAGGCCCATGCTCAACACGAGCACGATGGAACTGGCGCGGCGCCCCTGATACGGCGCGCATCGATCAAGCCGTCAGACCGCTGCCCGCGCCGAGATGAACCTCGGCGCGTGAGCTCGCCGCATGCGCGCCCAGCACGGCAATCTCATGCTGCGTGTAATGCGTGACCGGCGCAATGGCCGCAAGCGCGGCGGTGATGACGATGGCGACGATGCTGATCGAGATGGCGTTCATGTTCGGCTCCTTTGGCTGGCTGACGTTGCTGGGTCGTTTGCTGTCGATGTGAGGCATTGTCGTCGCGCAGAGTTAGCGGCGAATGAGCATCGCAGCGCGGCGACCATGCAGAACGCCGGAGTAAGATCGGCATGCAATCGACCATCGCGCAAACGGCATCCAAAATGCATTCGACCATCGACACATCGACCGCCACCCTCGAACTGCCCTTCAAGAGGCCTTTCGACTGGATGCGCATGCTGACATTCATCGGCGGGCGCGCGTCCGCGGGCGTCGAGTCGGTCGAGGGCGGCGTGTATCGACGCGCGATCGAATGGCAAGGCGACGACGGCACTGTCGACGTCAGGCCGCATGAAAGCAGGCATCGGCTCGTCGTGCATGTCGATGGCGCAGCGGCACGCCACGCCGGCGCGCTCGCCGCGCCGCTCGCGCGCATGTTCGATCTGCATGCCGATCCCCGCGAAATCGCCCGATGCCTCGGGGCTGACCCCATGCTCGCGCCGCTCGTCGCGTCCGCACCCGGCCTGCGCGTGCCGGGCGCGTGGTCCGGCTTCGAACTCGTGGTGCGGACGATCGTCGGACAACAGGTGAGCGTGAAAGGCGCCTCGACGATCATGAGCCGCATCGTGCAGCGCGCGGGAAGAAGGATCGACGGCCACCCGCACGAAGGCACCGCGTGGCGTTTTCCCACGCCCGCCGAGCTCGCCGTTGCGGACCTGCAGAAGATCGGCATGCCGACGAAGCGCATCGAGACCGTGCAACGCTTCGCACACGCGGTGGCAACGGGCGCGCTGCCGCTCGATGAGCACGGCGCCGATCTCGAATGCCTGAAGCGCGACATGCTCTCGATGCCGGGCATCGGGCCGTGGACCGTCGGCTATGTCGCGATGCGTGCGCTACGCGATCCCGACGCGTGGCCGGACGCCGATCTCGTTCTCATGCAGGCGATCGCGCGCCGCGATCCGTCGCTTGCAAGGCCCGTCCTGCAGCGTGCGCGCACCGAACGCTGGCGTCCGTGGCGCGCCTATGCGGCCATGCACCTGTGGAACGGCGTGGCGATGGAAACGGGACTTGCACGCGGCGGCTGATATCGCATGCATTCGATTAGATCGCATCTTGCGTGCAATACGCATGCATGCAAACTGAAAAATAGACTAATCTGCTTCGAGAGACCGGGCGCCGCCGCGGGCGCGTATCCGCGTGCGCAGCGCAGGGACAGGATACGAAGCAGCGCTGACGAAACGCCATCGGGAGACGCTCATGAACGCATCGTCCCTTGACGCGCAAGACATCAAGAACGAACACGCGGCATCGCCGACGACGGCCGCGTCCGACATGCCGATCGCGCCACGCGTGCAGAAGATCGTCGTCGCGATACACGGCATTGGCAATCAGTTGCACAGCGACACGGTGCGTTCCGTGGCGAGCCAGTTCGGTGCGCGCTACGACCCGCCGCTGCCTGTCATGCCGCTCGGCTATTTCGACATCGCGGGCGTCGGTGAAGTGGACGTCCGCCAGCTCGATCTTCCGCAGGGCGGCCCCTACACAGCCGAGCAGCGCGACTTCTATTCCGCGCTCGGTTTCGCGGAAGTATATTGGGCCGACATTCCGCGCGAGGTCGTGAAGCAGGACGACACGCTCGAGGAAAGCAAGGCATGGGGACTTTCGATCGTGAGTCGCGCGCAGGCCGCCTATATGCTCAACGTCGACGAACGCAAGCTCGAGCCCGCCGATTTCTCGCTTGCGTCGGGCGTCGTCGAGGAGGTCATCGAAACGGTGGCCGTCATGCAAAGCCTGCTCGCGGTTACCGAGAAGGCCGGCATCTTCAAGTTCGATCTCGCGCCGATGCTCCGCGATTATGTCGGCGACGTGCAGCTGGTCGCGGATTTCAGGCAGCATCGCGAGACGATCGTCTTTCGGTTTCATCGCGTAATGGAGCGGCTCGTCGCGCTCGCCACCGCGCGCTGCCAATGCGCGCCCGAGGTATATATCGTCGCGCACAGTGAGGGAACCGTCATCAGCTTTCTCGGCATTCTGCAGGCGCTGTCCACACCGACCGTGTCGGACCCGAAGGACGGCAAGCAGGTCATCAGCACCGACTGGGTGCAAAGTCTGCGCGGCTTCATGACCATCGGCTCGCCGATCGACAAGCACATCCTGCTATGGCCGAAACTCTGGGAAGGCATGGCGCTGAAAAGCGACATGCAGGGCGATGCCGTGACGCAAGCGGAACGTCCGGGCGGACCGATCACGCTGCCCTCGCGCATCAGGTGGCGCAACTATTACGACTTCGGCGATCCGGTCGGCTTCGCACTCGATACGGCGCGCGCCTATCTCGATCATCGCGGCTGCCGTGCGTTCGAGTTCGAACCGGTGCATGACATCGGCTTCTCGCGCTACTGGTTGCCAGGCAAGGCGCATACGGACTACTGGACCGATGGCGATGTCTTCGGCCACTTCATCGAGAACGTCGTGCTCGACAAAGACACGGCAAAAGCCCCGCAAAACAGGCGCTTTCGTGGCATCGTGAGCACGGCGATTCCTTATCTGCTGAGCTTCTCGCTGCATCTTCTCGCGGTGTTCTTCATTTACAAAGCCGTCACGGCATCGTCCGATTCGGGCGCGGGGGGCACGAGCACCGCGCCCGAGTTCATCTATCTCACACGCTCGGTGTTCGCACTCGCATGCCTGCTGATGGGAACGACGGTCGCCGCGCGCCTTCCGCGTCTCGTGAAGGCGCGCGGCGTGAGACGCACGGGCGCGTGGCTGCGCTGGCGCATCGTCGCGCTTCTGGCGTTCGTCGCAGGCGCGCTGATCTTCTGGTTCGTGCTCTTGAGCGGCGTGGCCGCGTTTCTCGCGAGTCCGTTTGCGGACTTTGTGCATCGCGATGTCGCCGATCCTGCCGTCGGCAAGGCTGTATTCGTGCTCGCGGGACTGGTGTGCGCGTTGAGCGGATGGCTCGCTCCGCGCAAACCGCATTGGGGACGGCGCATTCTCGTTGCGCTCGGCACGCTGATGATGGTGTTGATCGTCGGCGTGAGGTTATGGGGCGATCTGGCGGGCAAGCAGTTATGGCCCGTCGTGCTCGGCGGTGCATTCTTTCTCTATGCGTGGTGGCTCGCGATTCTGATCTTCGATCTCGCGTTCGTGTGGCATCGCTATGTGCGCAACTCAGTCGCGCTCGATACGCTGCGTGCATGGCGCGAGAACCGATGCGATGCGCAGCCGAAGCCAATCATGTCGATGCGGGCGAAGGCTGCGCCTAAGTAATGCGGACCGATGCGAAGTTATCCATGCAGCACGAGTTTCTGCACTCGCCAGTTGAGCAACTCCGCGACGAACAACGTGTTCTCCGCCGGACACGCCATCTCGTGAATCCATCCGAACTGCTTCAGTTGCTTGCCCGATCGACCGAGCACGCCGAGCAGTTTCCCATCGAGCGATAACTTGTAGATGCGGCCGGGAAACGCATCGGCGCAATACAACACCTGATTCGGCCCCGGCGATATGCAAATGGCCCAAGGCGATCCCGGCGCAAACGTGCCCGCTGCAATTGCCGCTTCATCGGGCATGTTGCCGATAGCCGGGCGCGCATCCGACGGCACGGGCACGTCGATCGTGAATTGCCGCTGAAAATTCCCTTCGCCGTCGAAGACCTGAATGCGCCGGTTACTGCGATCGGCAACATAGACCATGCCGTTTCTATCGACTGCAATGCTATGCGGCGTATGGAACTGCCCCGGCTCCTTGCCGCGCTCGCCCCACGACTTGAGCCAGTTGCCGTCCTTGTCGACCTTCGCGACGCGCGAGTTGATGTATCCGTCGCTGATATACGTATTGCCCGCGGTATCCCAAGCGACATCTGTCACCTGTCGAAAGCGTCCGGGCTCCGAAGGCAGCGGCGGATTCGGATGCTTGAGCGGCGCGGTCTCTTCGTCCGATGCCTCCTGCTTGCGTCCGAACACCATCGCGACGCGGCCTTCGGGCGTGAACTTGATGATCATGTCCGAGCCCTTGTCGGTGACCCAGACGTTGTCCTGCCGATCCACCTTGACCGTATGCGCAAACGACCACGCATAAAGGTTATGGCCGATCTCGCGCACGAAGCGGCCGTTGCGATCGAATTCGAGCAGCTGGGCCGCGGCTGCGCCGTATGCGGGACCGATGCTATTGCCGCGCGAAAGCACGAAGATATGCCCCGCCGAATTGAGCGCGACGCCAGAGCATTCGCCGAAGTAGACGTCGCGCGGCAAACGCACCGGATCGGGAACGGAATCGTAGGCTATGGCCGGCACGTCGTTGTCGGCGTACGCGAGATGCGGAAAGAGCGCGAGCGCGGCAGCGCCCTGGACCCCTTGGGCCGCGAGCATCAGGAAGCGCCGGCGGCTTGCAGCGCCCGGCGCGATGTCGCAACATGGGCAGTACATCGGGTGTCGAAGACTCACTGTTACCCTCCTCTTGTTCGTCGCCTGCAATGATGAACACCGATGGCCGGCTTGCTTCGCGATGCGAGAGGAAGTGTAGTGCATGAACCGCATTATTCACATCCGCGTGCTTTTATCGCTTTCAATGCTGAAAGGACATCATGACCGAATCCTGGCAATATCAAGTTCGAATCCGCCTCGCGCCCGAGTACGCAGCCTTGGCGCGTCAGGACCCGGCGAACGAAAAGCTTGCGCCGATCAACACGCTGCTCATGCGGCACGGCGCTCATATGAAATGCCAGTACGACGCCTTCGCCGACTACGTGGCGCAAGCGCAACGCGACGGCGTCGAACACTATCCGCTTTATCGCTGGACGCGCGAAACCATCGAGAATCCCGCTAAGAAAGCGAAATATCTGGAAGCGTTCACGCTCTATGTGAATGGCGATGAAGTCTATGACAAGGCGCTCGCCGATGCACTGGAAGCCGATCTTCAATCGCTCAGAAGCGATGCGCTCATCGATATCCGCAAGTTCGACACGAACCCCGCGCACAATCCGCAACCGCCTTCGTATAACAATTCATGAGGTTGACGCCTTGCATCGCGCACGCTAAGGTTTGGTAAATCAACCAAACATGGATCGCGCCCCGTGCAGGATCGTCGACAGTCCATACTCGAAGCCGCGCTCGCCACATTGCGCGAAGAAGGCTATTCGGGCTTCACGCAACCGCGCGTCGCTGCGCGCGCGGGCGTGCGGCAGAGTCATCTCACGTACTATTTTCCGACGCGCCTCGCATTGATCGAAGCCGTAGCACGCACCGCAATCGACGGCCAGCTCGCCGCTGTCGATGCCTTTGCGGGCGAAGCGTCTGCCAAGGTCACGGCTGCATCGATCGCCAATGTCGCGATGCGCCATGAGAACACCCGCGTATTGATGGCGCTCGCGCAAGCCGCCGACGAAGAGCCGACCATACGCAGCCTCTTTCGCGAGCTCGCGGAAGGCGTCGCTGTGCGGATCACGCGCATGCTCGAAGCGATGGGCCTCGCCGTCACGAAAGAGCATGTGTCAATGGTGCACGCGCTCGTCGTCGGGCTTGCGGTCATCGATCTCGCGGTCGGCCGCGCGGACGGCAAGCGCCGCGCGAGCAGCGCAATCGAATTGTTGTTTTCATTGTTGCCGCCCGCCGAACCGAAAACGTCATAAGCGCAGTAGTCACGCCTTGCGCGCGTCGAGCCATTCGACGATATTGCGCACCGTATCGCCATAAAACGTGCGATACAACTCCTGCGCGACATAGCCGATATGCGGCGTCGCCAGCACGTTCGGTAGCGCGCGCAGCGGGTCGTTCGCCGCGAGCGGCTCTTCGTCGTACACGTCGATGGCCGCGCCCGCGAGCCTCCCCGACTTCAACGCATCGACCAGCGCCGCGCTATCGACGATCGGGCCGCGCGATGTGTTCACGATATGACTCGTCGGCTTCATCTGCGCGAGCTCCTTCTCGCCGACGAGATGACGCGTGCGCTCGCTCAGGCGCAGGTGAACCGTGAGCACATCGGAGGTACTGAAGAGCGTGTCCTTGTCGACGAGTTGCACGCCCTTTTCTTCGGCGCGCTCGCGCGTGAGGTTCTGGCTCCACGCGATCACGTTCATGCGAAACGCGCGTCCGATCACGCCGACCGCCGATCCCACGCGCCCGAGTCCGAGCAGGCCGAGCGTCTTGCCCGCCAGTTCGGTCCCAAGGCCCACTTGCCAGCCGCCTTCCTTCAGCGAGCGGTTTTCGGCGGGAATATTGCGCATCATCGCGAGAATCAGCGCCCAGGTAAATTCGATCGTCGGCGTGGACGAGTAGCCCGTGTGACGCACTTCGATGCCGCGTGCGGCTGCGGCATCCAGATCGATCGATGCATTGGCCGCGCCCGTCGACGCGATCAGCTTCAGGTTCGGAAGATGGTCGATGATGTCGCGCGAGAACGGCGTGCGCTCGCGCATTGCACACACGACGTCGAAGGGGCGCAGGCGTTCGAGCAGCGCTTCGCGCCCGGCGATGTGATCGTTGAACACGGTGAGCGTCGCGCGCCCGTCGAGCGGCGACCAGTCGGCCATGGAAAGCGCGATGTTCTGATAGTCGTCGAGAACGGCGACTTTGATCGGGTTGGATGGGGTCATGGGGATTTCGTTTGTTATGACGAATGGAGTGAACGGCAGGAGCTAGTGTGACGCAATGCGCGAATTCATGTCGCGCACGGCCGTCGCGAGCCTTTCTGAAATCCCGCAAAGCCTTGCGCCATAAGCGCTAGCGGGAATCCCAAATGCATGACATGGCGTGAAATAAGTTACCGCGGGACTTCGCGCGGCCCCTTCTCTATAGTCACTTCCGTCGCCACACGAAACGCAACGTGGCCTACAGAACCGAGAAGGACATCCCGTGAAAAACAGATCGACTTTCGCTTCAAACGGCCGCGTTGCCTCCGTCTGCGACGCGAGTTCCAGCAAGCGCCGCGTGCGCCATTTGCTCGTCGTCGCGGCCGCCGCCGCTCTCACGCTGTGCAGCAGTTCCGCCTTCGCCGGCTGGGCGCGCGGCGGCACGGCCTACACCGGCCGCGGCGAGTATCAGGGCGCGCACGTCGGCTCCTGCGGCGGCGGCAGTTGCTCGCATGCGGGCGGCGTCGAGAATCCGTGGGGCCGCGTCGCCACCAACTCAGGCACCGTGACGCGCACCGCGCCCGGCCAGTTCTCGAACTCCGGCACCGCCTACGGCCCGAACGGCCGCTCGGTGCAGCACGCGGGCGATACGAGCTGCGCCGGGGGAAGCTGCTCGCACACCGGCAGTGCGACCGGCCCGAACGGCAAGACCGCGACCGGCAGCGATACGGTGACGCGCACGGCGCCTGGACAGTACTCGTCGTCGGGCTCGGTGACCGGCCCGAACGGCAACACGTCGACGCACTCGGCATCGACGAACTGCGCGGGTTACACATGCAACCGCTCCGGCACCGTCAACACGGCGAACGGCGGGACGGTGACGCATTCAGGCAGCGCGACGAGCGTCGCGCCGGGCGTGGTCACCACCTCGGGCACGGCGACGGTCGCCAATGGCTCGCACAGCACGACGGTGGTCGGCGGCGGCACAGTCACGTCGAGCACGACGGTGGTGGCGACGGCGCCGGTCGTCACCGGAACCACAGTCGTTGCCGCGCCCGTGATCGTGCCGCCGCCCCCGCCGCCTTCGACGACCGTGGTGGTCGCACCTCCCCCGGCTTCGTCGACGGTCGTGGTGACGCCGCCCCCGCCGCCGGCCAAGACCGTCGTCGTCGCACCGCCGCCGGCAAAGACTGTGTATGTCGCGCCGGCTCCGGCTCCGGTCAAGACCGTGTATATCGCACCGCCGCCGCCCGCGAAGACCGTTTATGTCGTGCCGCACCGCGCGGTTCTGATCCCGGGCCACTGGGTCGGCAGATTCTGGATTCCCGCGCACTGGGCATAACAAGGACAGCAACATCTAAAGGCCGGCCGCATGCGCGCCGGCCTTCTCGTTTTGCGCGCGCCTCGCGTTACACTGCGGATCAACGCCGCTTTCGACACAGGCACGACGTGCTCGATGTCTTTCACGGCACGCAAGCAGTCGCCACCGTACGCTCACGACGAGACATCGCATGAAACGCCCGCATCTGCCTCGAGATCATGCGAAAGGCGTGCTGCACGACATCACCTGGACCGCCGGTCCCGTCGTGCTGGTCATTGCGACCATCGTCGCGCTTGTCTACTGGCTCGTCGATCCCGCGCCGCCGAAAACCATCACGATGAGCGCGGGCCAGCCCGACAGCTCGTTCTACGTCATCTCGCAGGAATATGCGAAGCTGCTCGCGCGCAGCGGCATCACGCTGAAAGTGCTGCCCTCGGACGGCTCCGTGCAGAACCTCGAACGACTGCTCGATCCGAAGCAGCACGTCGATCTTGCGCTCGTGCAGGGCGGCATTGCAACGAAGGAAGAAGCGTCGACGCTGATGTCGCTCGGCAGCGTGTCGTATGTGCCGCTCGTCGTCTTCTATCGCGGCAAGGGGCTCACGCTGCTGTCGCAACTGGAGGGCAAGCGCATCGCGATCGGCCGTGAAGGCAGCGGCACACGCATGCTTTCACTGAAGCTACTGGAGGCCAACGGCATCTATCCGGGCGGCACCACGCAGCTTCTGCCGACGGACGGGCTGCAAGCCGCCACGCAACTCGTCAGCAACGAAGCCGACGCGGTCTTTCTCTCCGGCGACTCCGCGACGCGCGGCCTGATGCTGCGCCTCTTGCGCGTGCCCGGCATCTCTGTGATGGACTTCAACGAAGCACGCGCCTATACGCGCCTTTTCCCTTATCTCGACGAAATCGAACTGCCGCCCGGCGTACTCGATCTCGGCCGGCGCATCCCGCCGCAGGCCGTGCATCTGATCAGTCCGACGGTCGAGCTGATTGCGCGGCCGACCCTGCATCCGGCGCTGTCCGACCTGCTCATCGAAGCGGCGCAGGAAGTGCACGGTACGGCTGGCTTGCTGCAGCGCACAGGTCAGTTTCCGAGTCCTGTCGCGCACGAGTTTCCCATCAGCGAGGATGCCAGCCGCTATTACCGCTCCGGCAAGAGCTTCCTGTATCGGACGCTGCCGTTCTGGCTCGCGAATCTCGCGGATCGCGCGCTCGTGCTGTTGCTGCCCGCCGCCGTGCTGATCTTTCCCGCGCTGCGGCTCGTGCCCGCACTGTATCGCTGGCGCGTGCGCTCGCGCATCTATCGTTACTACGGCGCGTTAATCGCAGTGGAGCGCGGCGCGATGCGCGTCAACAACGAAGACGAGCGTCGCGCGCTGCTCGTCGAGCTCGATTACATCGAGGAATCGCTCGATACGCTCAGGTTGCCGCTCGCCTATGCCGATGCACTCTATGTCCTGCGCGAGCATGTCAGCTTCGTGCGCGCGCGTCTGACCGAAGCGGCGCGGCGGGAAAAAAGCACGGTCTAACCAAGGGTCAAGCGATGAAACTTCGTTCATGGTTCGCCATTGCATTGACGCTGTTGATGACGGCCTGCGCGAGCCTTCCGCCTCAAACCGGACGCGTGCAGACGCACGCCCTCACCGACACTGCCAACACGCGGCTCGGCACGGCCTTCGCGGCGAGCGAGGCTGCGCATCCCGGCGACAATGCGTTTCACTTGTTATCCGATGGCACGGATGCGCTCATCGCGCGCGTGATCCTCAGCGAGACCGCCGATCGCACGCTCGATCTCCAGTACTACATCTGGCACGACGATCTGACGGGCCGCGAAATGGCCGCGTCGATCATGCGTGCCGCCGATCGCGGCGTGCGGGTGCGCCTTTTGCTCGACGACCTCGGCACCAATGCCGACGATCAGTTCCTGCTCGCGCTCGCATCGCATCCTAACGTGCAGGTGCGCCTTTTCAATCCGGTGGCGAATCGCACCTTCAAGAAGCTCGGGTCCGCGGCCGAGTTCTTTCGCGTGAATCGTCGCATGCATAACAAGGCGCTCATCGCGGATAACCAGGCCGCGATTCTCGGCGGCCGCAATATCGGCGACGAGTACTTCGGCGCATCGAGCACGGTCGCCTTTGGCGATCTCGATGTGCTGGTGCACGGGCCTGTCGTGCGCGAGGTATCGAGTGCGTTCGATCTGTACTGGAACTCGGATGCGGCCTATCCGATCGATAACCTGATGCGACGTCACGCCGACCCTGACGCGCTTGCGGGTTATCGCGCGAAGCTCGATGCTTATCTTCTGTCGGAAGAGCATTCACCTTATGTGGCGCAAGTCCGTGAACGTCTCGCGAGCGTGATCCAGCGGCGCGACACCGAATTTTCGTGGGGCAAGGCGACGTTGCTCTACGACGATCCCGCGAAGATCACGCGTGCGCCCGGCGACACGGAAGGCCATTTAATGTCGCAATTCAAGGCATTGAATCTCGCTCCCGACAAGGACATGCTGATCGTGTCGCCCTATTTCGTGCCGCGCGAGGAAGGCGTGCGATGGCTGCGTTCGATGACATCGCGCGGCGTGCGCGTCACCGTGCTGACGAATTCCCTCGCCGCCACCGATGTCGCCGCGGTGCATGCGGGCTATCAGCGTTATCGCAAGGACATGCTCGAAGCGGGCGTGCGGCTCTACGAGTTGAAGCCCGTCGCATCGGCCGAAAGCGACAGAAGCGCGAAGAAGTCCACGTTCGGATCGTCGAAAGCGTCGCTGCATGCGAAGACATATGTGTTCGATCGCACGCGCATTTTTATCGGCTCGATGAATCTCGATCCGCGTTCCGTGGAGCTGAACACGGAAATCGGCGTCTATTGCGAAAGCGCGGAAGCGGCCGCGCAAGTGGCGGATGGAATCGGCACGAATATCGATCGCATCGCGTGGCGTGTCGAGTTGCACGATGACGGCAACGGCGGCACGCGCATGGTGTGGATCGACACCGACGCCAATGGCAACACGACCGAGCTCGACAGCGAGCCGGGCGTGTCTGCGTTCAAGCGCGCGGGCATCTGGATGCTGGGGATCCTGCCTATCGAATCGCAGTTGTAAGCCGCGCGCTGAGGGTCCTTCATCGCTGCATCATTTGAAGCCCGCGACCGCATGCGGCACATACGGCGCTTCGAGTTGCGCAATCTCGTCCGCCGTGAGATTCAGTGTCAACGCCGCGACCGCATCGCTCACATGATTCGGCTTCGATGCGCCGATGATCGGCGCCGTCACCGGCGCCTTCTGTGCGACCCACGCCAGCGCCACTTGCGCACGCGGCACGCCGCGCGCCTTCGCCACGGCCGCCACGGCTTCGACCACCGCGCGATCCGCATCGTCCGTGCGATAGAGCGTGCTGCCGAATGCATCCGACTCCTGCCGCTCGCTCGTCGCGTCCCAGTCGCGCGTAAGACGTCCGCGTGCCAGCGGACTCCACGGCAGCATGCCGATACCCTGGTCCTTGCAAAGCGGCACCATCTCCCGTTCTTCCTCGCGATACAGCAGATTCAAATGATTCTGCATCGTCTTGAACTCGACCCAGCCGTTCGCGCGCGATGTGTAGAGCGCCTTGCTGAACTGCCACGCATACATCGATGACGCGCCGATATAACGCGCCTTGCCCGCCTTCACGACGTCATGCAGCGCTTCGAGCGTCTCCTCGATGGGCGTGCCGTAATCCCAGCGATGGATCTGATAGAGATCGACGTAATCGGTGCCCAGGCGCTTCAGGCTGTTATCGATCTCGTTGAAGATCGCCTTGCGTGAGAGCCCCGCGCCATTCGGACCGGGACGCATGCGATTGAAGACTTTCGTCGCAATTACGATGTCATCGCGTTTCGTGAAGTCGCGCAGCGCGCGTCCGACGATTTCTTCAGACGTGCCGTCCGAATAGACGTTGGCCGTATCGAAGAAATTGATACCCGCTTCAAGCGCCTGCTTGATGAGCGGGCGACTCTTTTCCTCGTCCAGCGTCCACGGATGCGTCCCGCGATCGGGCACGCCGTAAGTCATGCAACCAAGACAAAGCCGCGATACGTCGAGGCCGGTCGAACCCAGTTTCACGTAATCCATCGTGCGAATCTCCTTGCAAACCGAAAGGCATGCGCGAATGCTTGCGCATGGCGACGAAACGCTAGACATTACCTCAGGTTGGCATCGCGTGCTTTGACGACCCTGACAGAACAACGCGATGTATTACTGTGCCGCGCGCCTGATTTCGTCGATGCTTGCTTCCGCGAGCCAGTGACAATAGCCGCCGAGCGTCGCGCGGTCGATGCTGTCGCGCTCGATATGCGCATACCCACCCGCGCGATAAATGTGTTTGGACCAGTAGCTATCTGTCTGCCACGCATGGACATGCAATACGTCGCTCGACAGCTTTCTGTCAGACGTAGGGAACGCGTCCAGCAGCCCGAGAGAGCAACGTTGCGGATACGTGCTGCGAAGCGCGAGCTCGCCCGCGTACATTGTGACCACCTGCTTGCACCATCCGGGCCACACGCCCTCGTACTCGCTAAACTCTTCGCGCCACAAGCGATTGCATGCTTGCATCTGCGCGATGAGAAAGTTCGTCACGCACTGCGCCGAACCGAGCACCGACGCACCGACGTTATGCATTCCAGAATGCGGATAACCCCATCGCGCGCTCACTTCCGATAACTTCACACGCACGTCATCCTGGTACGCATAGCCGCCCACGCCCGCGCACAGTCCCGATGGACGGAAGTCGCGCAAGGCGGGCGTGACGAATGTATCGCAATCGGTCTTGAGGACGAATTCGAAACGCTTGCACGCATCGAGCACGGGTTGCTCGATCAGGTTCGCGACGGAATTGATGAACTTGTAGCCGCTCCATTCGGAATGGCGTTGCGCATAGGGCACGCTGGGAATGATCGTGATGCGATCGTCGTCTGGCAACGCATTTGCGATGTCTGGATTGCACACCGCGATTATTCCGCTGCGCGAAATTACACCCGAATAAATCAGGCTCTTATAAAGCCAATCGAACGGCGGCCTCAAATCTGAAGTGCAACACCTGTCTCATATAAGGTGTTGCGATGAACGAAAGAACCCAGTACAAGCAAC
>NZ_JALQDI010000059.1:0-167475 GCF_023631305.1 Caballeronia sp. INML3B | reverse complement strand
CTGAAATCGAAGACCGACTGCTGCCTGGACACTGGGAAGGCGATCTCATCAAAGGTGCCGGCAACCAGTCCGCAGTCGGCGTTCTGGTCGAACGGACCAGCCGCCTGGTGCTGCTTGCCAGGATGGAAGATGCCACCGCCGCGTCCGCGCTGGCGGGCTTCTCTGCCAAACTCAATTCGATTGTCGCGCCACTGCGGCAGAGCTTTACCTACGACCAGGGCAAAGAAATGTCGCGGCATAAGGAACTGACCGCCTCAACCGGCGTGAACGTGTACTTCTGCGACCCGCACAGTCCCTGGCAACGCGGCACCTGTGAGAACACCAACGGGCTGCTGCGCCAGTATCTGCCCAAAGGCACGGACCTCTCGGTCTACAGTCAGGACGAACTCGATGCAATTGCCGACAGTCTGAACAGCAGGCCACGCGCGACTCACGCCTTTCATTCACCATTCGAGGTCTTTGCTGCGACCCTTGCATCAGCAAGCCAGCCTCACGACTCTAAACACTAAACCCGCTGTTGCACTTCATCCTTGAAACCGCCAACTCTTCGAGCATCGTTGGGTGGTTGTCGACGTACACTAAAACAGCAAGATCCATCGTGCTCTCCACTAGCTTCAATCAAGTCAATCCGTTCGATTTTAGCCGCAGGCTTCCAGAGCAAGACACGTGCATCTCATAATGCCAGCACATTTACCGCCACATCCACATGATGCGCACCGCCGCCGAGAATCATCCCGCGCAATAACGACACATCGCTATAATCGCGCCCCGTCGCAAGCGTGACGTGATCGAGGTCCGCCAGCACGTCATTGGTCGGATCGAGATCGATCCATCCGCTTTGCGGACAATGCACCGACACCCACGCATGCGACGCATCCGCGCCGATGAGACGCGGATGCCCCGGCGGCGGATCGTTGCGCAAATATCCGCTCACATAGCGCGCCGGCAACCCGAGCGCGCGCAGACAGCCGATCATCACTTGCGAGAAGTCCTGGCACACGCCATGCCGCAATTCGAACGCGCGCGATGCGGGCGTATCGAACGCAGTGGCCGAGGGCTTGTAGTCGAAATCCTCGTGAATGCGATGCATCAGATCGATAGCGCCCGCAACGAGCGGCGTGCCCGCATCGAAACTCGCTTGCGCATAAGCGCGCAATTCATGATCGAGCGAGATATTGGGCGACGCATAACAAAACTCGCTTTCCGGATAAAACGACTCACCGGCACGATAGCGCAGCCGCTCGGCGACGTCTTCCCACGGCGGCGTGGCGTCTGCATCGAGCGCATTCCACCGTGGCGTGAGCCGCACCGTGGTTTCGCTCGTCATCGAAAGACGTTCGTGCGACGCGTCGAGCGAGAAGTACAGCACGTCATTGCCGAATGCATCGACGCGGCTATGCACATAAGACGGCACCGGCTCGATGCGCTCCGTATGCGAGATAACCTGCTGCCACGGGCAATGCAACGGACGAATGGTCGCGAGATGCTGCGCGATTTCAACCGGCGTCGAATAGCGATATGTCGTCCGATGCGTCACCGCGAGCACGGTATCGTTCATGCCGAGCGTCATGACGACACCTGTGCGCAAAGCGTGTTCGCATGACTGAAGTAGCGGGCACTGACTTCATTCGATGCCGCGAAAACCGACGCGACGAGTCTGTCGCACAGCGCGATCAACGCATCATGACGGCCGTTCTCATTCGTGCCGCACAGCGCGGCGAGATCCGGCAATGCATCGGCGTGAACGAGCAGGTCCGCGAAACGCGTCGCTTGTGCGCGGCGTGCACCGCCGGCAGCGGCCGCGATCTCGTCGAGCTTCGTGCGCAGGCGTGCATAAACGCCATAGAGCCCGCGCGGATTGGTCTGATCGACTACGATCAAATCGATGAGCGCCGGCACTTCGAGCCTGCCCGGATAGAGCGAACGATACGTGAGCGTGCTGTCGAAGAACTGCAAGAGCAGATCGAAGCCAGCGGGCGATGCGAGCGTCCCGCGCTCGGCGACCACGCGCAGAATCGTCGCCATCGTCGAGACGCGCTCGATGTGCCGTCCAATGAAGAGGAGCCGCCATGCTTCATCGCGCGTCATGCGATCGCCCTGCGCGCCGCTGATCGCGCAGAGTTGCGTTGCAAGATGTTCGAGCGCGTTCGCGAGCATCAAACGATCGTAGTCGCGACCGATGCGCACGGCGCTTTCGTCAGCGCTATCGCTGAACACGAGGCGCGCGAGCGCATCGCGAAAGTCATTGCGTGATGCGAGAATCGTGCGCCAGTGATCCGTCGAAAGCCGGTCGCGTATCTCGCCGCATGCGCGCGCCTGATCCGCGAGATTGCTGCCGATGCTCGTCGCCCTGCCCGATTCCGGCAGCCCTGCAACGAGCACGCGTTCGAACGCTTGCGGCGTGCTGCGCGCGAGCGTATCGCCCGATGGAATCAGCCCGCATTCCGATGCGAGTTCCGCGAGCGTCGGAAAGAGTTCTTCGGCGACACTGCCATCGAGCATCCCGAGCAAAAGACGACACAAGCGCACGTTGTTTTCAGCGCGCTCGCCATAACGCCCCGCCCAAAACAGATTCTCCGCGGCGCGGCTCGATACGATGCGATGCTTGCGCAAATCGCCCGGCTTCATCGGCGTGGGACGCAACGATACCGCGCCGCCCGGCTGACTCGACATCACCCATGTATCGACACTGCTGCCGCCGAACTGCATGGACACCGTCGCGCGCTTGTCGGCCGCGAGCCGCGTGAAGCCACCGGGCATCACGCTCCAGCTTCCGTCGATGTTGGCGATTGCATAGGCGCGCAGCACGCAGGGACGCGATCCGATCGCGCCGTCATGAAAGCGCGGCGCGGTGGAAAACGGCAGATTCTCCTGCACCGTGAAGACATCCGGCGCACGTTCGATGCGCTCGCGCCATGCCGCGATGTCCTGCACGCCAGCATCGATGCCCGGTGCGTGATCGGCCTGCGCGCCCGGCCATGTCGGCGCAATGAGGGCGCTGTCGACGCGCTCGAAGACTTCGCGGCGCGCGGCTTCCTCGCCGCACCACCATGTCGGCACGGTCGGCAACTCGAGTCTTTCGTCCAGCAACGCTTTCGCTATGCCGGGCAGAAATGCATTGAGCGCAGGCGATTCCGTGAAGCCCGCGCCCGGCATGTTCGACACCATCACGTTGCCCGCGCGCATCACCTGCAAGAGACCCGGCACGCCTATCGTCGAGTCCGCGCGCAATTCAACGGGATCGCAGAACGCATCGTCCAGGCGCCGCACCACCGCATGCACGCGCGACAAGCCGGCGAGTGTCTTGAGATAGAGCTTGTCATGACGAACGGTGAGATCCTTTCCTTCGACGAGCGTCACGCCGAGATACCGCGCAAGAAATATATGCTCGAAGTACGTTTCGCTGAACGGGCCAGGACTCAGCAACGCGATATGCGGCGCATCGTTCGATGCATCGCTGCGGCCGTCTTCGTCATCGCGCATCGTCGCGCGCGCGGCCTGCGCGATGGTCGCGATGAGTTGCGCATAGGTCTCGGCGAGACGGCTCACGCGCATCGCACGAAACGGATCGGCAAACAGGCTCGCGACGATAAGTCTGTTTTCCAGCGCATAGCCGAGGCCCGACGGCACTTCCGTCCGATGCGCAATCACGGTCCACGCGCCCGATGGCGCGCGAGCGAGATCCACCGCGACGATCTGCAGAAAGCGGCCGAGGGGCGGCACGAAGCCCTTCACCGCGCGCAAATAGCCGGGATGTCCGAACACGAGCGCGCTCGGCAAGAGCCCCCGTTGCAGCAGCGTCTGCGGGCCGTAGACATCGGCGACGATCGCTTCCATCAGCCGTGCGCGCTGCGCGACGCCGCGTTCGATTACCGCCCACTCTTTTTCATCGATGATGAGCGGCAGGAGATCGAGCGACCACGCGCGCGGCTTGCCGTTATCGGCATAAACGTTGTACGTGATGTCGTTGTCGCGCACTTGCTGTGCAACGGCATCGACACCATCGTCGAGCCGCGCGATGCCCTGCTCGCCGAGCAATTCGAAGAAGTGCCGCCACGGCTCGCGCAACTGGCCCGCCGCATCGCGCAGTTCGTCCCAATGCCCTTCTCGCGCAGGCAACGTGCGCAGCAACGCCAGCGCATCGATGCGTGCCGCGGCGATGTCGAAGGGCAAGGTCGATTGATAGGCCAATGTCGTCTCTGCTCTTTATTCGAACGATGATTGCATTTTCAACGATAGCGCAGGTCGAGTGTGAACGGAAACTCGAGGCTGCGTTCGCGGGCTTCGACGTGCATTGCGCCGGGCGTATGACCGGTTGCGAAGAAGCGTGAGCGCCTGCGGCTTTCCGCTTCATAAGCGTTGACGGGGAAGGTCTGATAGTTACGCCCGCCCGGATGCGCGACATGATACTGGCACCCGCCGATGGCGCGTCCCGTCCATGTATCGACGATATCGAAGGTGAGCGGCGCATGCACGTCGATCGTCGGATGCAGCGATGCCGCCTGTGACCACGCGCGAAAGCGCACGCCCGCGACGTATTCGCTTACGCGTCCCGTCGGTTGCAGCGGCAATGCTTGTCCGTTCACAGACACGACGTGTCGATTGCCATTGAGGCCGAGCACGCGCACTTCGAGTCGTTCGACGGACGAATCCACGAAACGCACCGTGCCGCCGATCGCGCCCTCTTCGCCCATCACATGCCACGGTTCGAGCGCATTGCGAATCGTGAGCGCGATGCCGTTCGTATCGTATGCGCCGACGAGCGGGAAGCGAAACTCGAAGTGCGGTGCGAACCAGCTTTGCTCGAATGCGAAGCCTGATTCGCGCAGTTCGGCGAGCACGTCATCGAAGTCCATCTGCACGAAGGTGCCGAGCATGAAGCGATCATGCAGTTCCGTGCCCCAGCGCGTGAGCCGCGCGGTATACGGCGTGTTCCAGAATCGCGCGACGAGTGCGCGCAACAGCAGTTGCTGCACGAGACTCATGCGCGCGTGAGGCGGCATCTCGAAGCCGCGCAGTTCCAGCAAGCCGAGCCGCCCGGTCGGGCCATCGGGCGAATACAGCTTGTCGATGCAGAACTCCGCGCGATGTGTATTACCCGTCACATCGATCAGGATGTTTCGCAGGATGCGGTCGATGAGCCAGGGCGGCACGGTCGCACTGTCACGGCCGCCGAGCAGATCGAGTTGACGCTGCAATTCGTAGAACGCGATCTCCAGTTCATACACCTGATCGTTGCGCGCTTCATCGACACGAGGCGCCTGACTCGTCGGGCCAATGAACATGCCGGAGAACAACATCGACAACGATGGGTGGTTGTGCCAATACCGGATCAGGCTCGCGAGAAGATCGGGGCGGCGCAGGAAAGGACTGTCGGCGGGCGTCGCGCCACCGAGCACGAAGTGATTGCCGCCACCTGTGCCGGTGTGACGGCCGTCGAGCATGAACTTTTCCGGGCTCAGATACGACTCGTGGGCCGCGTTGTACAGGAACTCCGTGTGCTCGACGAGATCGTTCCAGTTGGCCGCCGGATGAATGTTCACTTCGATCACGCCCGGGTCGGGCGTCACCTGCAACATCTTCAGGCGCGCATCGCGCGGCGGAGGATAGCCTTCGACGATCACCGGAATCTTGAGATCGGAGGCGGTTGCTTCGACGGCAGACAGAAGATCGAGATAGTCATCGAGCGAGGTGAGCGGCGGCATGAAGACATGCATGAGCTTGTTGCCGTTGCCGAGCTTCTCGAGTGCGTCGGCCTCCGCCTTGGGACCGGCCGCCCGCGCAGGATCGCGCGCTTCCACGCACAGCGCGATGCGTGCGATCCAGCCGGCCGACTCGCCGCGCTGAGGCTTGCGCTCCCGCGATTGACCCGGTGCGCCGGCGTGCCCCGTCACGTCCGCACTGGCATTTTGCGTGCGCGATTCATTATCCAGATCCGCATATTGCATGCGTAATTCAGTCGCCGTACGCAATGGCGTGGACGGCGCGAACGGATCGTGCGCGTGCTGCCACGGATAATCGCCTTCGGAAACCCACGGCAGCGAGTCGAGCGGCACGCGGTATCCCATGGGTGAATCGCCCGGAACCAAGAACATGCGCTCGTCGCGGAAGAACCACGGCCCGCTTATCCAGCGTCCCGGCTGCATGCCGCCGCCGTCCTCACGCGCGATCGGCAATGCGTAGCCCGTGACAGACGGCAGACCCGCATCGAACACACGACGCAGGCGGGCACGTTCCAGTTCGTCGCCGAGGCGCGAGTCGAACGGATCGACGTTGACCGGCAAACGCCGCTCGCGCCACAGGTAGTACCACGTGTCCTCGTACCCCGGTTGAATGTATTTTGAATCCAAAGAAAGCTTGCCCGCGAGATGGCGAATGAATCGCGCGGCGTCATCCGACGTGTACGACGCAGCCTGCCGTTCATCCGCGAAGAGCGCCGGATCGTGCCAGCACGGTTCGCCGTCCGCCCGCCAGAACAGCGACAGCGCCCAGCGCGGCAACTGCTCGCCCGGATACCACTTGCCCTGTCCGATGTGCAGGAAGCCACGCGCGCCATACTGCGCGCGCAGCTTGTCCATCAGCGAAACAGCGTAGGCGCGCTTCGTCGGTCCGAGCGCGTCGGTGTTCCATTCCGGCTCGTCGCGGTCGCGCACCGAGACGTAAGTGGGCTCGCCCCCCATCGTGAGGCGCACGTCCGATGCATTCAATTGCGCATCCACCTGCTCGCCCATACGCAGCACCGCGCTCCAGTCTTCCTCGCTATACGGCTTCGTGACGCGCGGCGTTTCGAGCACGCGTTCGATCGACATCGAATGAACGAATTCGACTTCGCATTCGTCCACCGCGCCGGAAACAGGCGCCGCGCTGCTCGGCTCCGGTGTGCACGCGACGGGAATATGTCCTTCGCCCGCAAGCAGGCCGGACGTCGGATCGAAACCGATCCAGCCCGCACCGGGCAAAAACACTTCGCACCACGCATGCAGATCGGTGAAATCGACTTCAGTTCCGCTCGGGCCATCGAGCGATTTCGTATCGGGCGCGAGTTGCAGCAGATAACCCGACACGAAACGCGCGGCGAGGCCCAGATGACGCAGAGTTTCGACGAGCAGCCACCCGGAATCGCGGCACGAGCCGGCCGCGCTTTCGAGCGTTTCCTCCGGCGTCTGCACCCCCGGCTCCATGCGGATCAGATAACGAATCTCATGCGAAAGCCGCTGATTGAGCTCGACGAGGAAATCGATCGTGGCGCGCGGCGAACGATCGATACTTTCGACGAATGCCGCGAAGCGCGGAGTCGGCTCGCGCTTGACCATGTAGGGCGCTAGATCGTGCAGCAATTCAGGCGCGTACGCGAATGGAAATTTTTCGGCGGCGGGTTCGAGAAAGAAATCGAACGGGTTGTACACGGCCATTTCGGCAACGAGATCGACCGTCACCTTGAATTCGCGCGTTTTCTCCGGGAAAACAAGGCGCGCCTGATAGTTCGCAAAGGCATCCTGCTGCCAGTTGATGAAATGATCCTCGGGCTCGACGCGCATCGAATACGACACGATCGGCGTGCGGCAATGCGGCGCCGGCCGCAGTCGCACGACTTGCGGCGAAAGACCGACGAGCCGGTCATATCGGTAATGCGTGACATGGTTCAATGCGACACGAATGGACACGCCGGACTCCTTTATTAAATTGACGCCGTGCACGCAACGCGCGCTGCAATGCGGTTTCTGCTTGTCATGGAAAAACGGCCTTTTCGCGGCATGATGTTTGCGTCTACACCGCCAACAACGCGCACAGCACATCGCGCGATAACACTTCCACCGGCCACACGATGAAGACCTTTCACTGCAACCGTTGCAATCAACTCGTTTTTTTCGAAAACACGCATTGCGAAAACTGTGACGCGCGGCTCGGCTACGTGCCCGAGATCAATCAGATCAGCGCGTTCGAGGAAACCGACGACGGCCGCTGGCGCAGCCTGCATCCGCTTGCGAAAGATCTCTTCTATCGGCCGTGCCATAACTACGCGGTGGAAAACGTCTGCAACTGGGTCGTTCCCGCACCCGCCCCGGATACGCCCGAGGCACTCTGCTGTTCGTGCCAGCTGACGAGCACCATTCCCAATCTCTCGACGCCGGAGAACCGCGTCTACTGGTATCGCATCGAAGCCGCCAAGCGCCGCCTGCTTTACACCTTCTCGGAACTGGGCCTGTCTGTGAAGTCGCGTCAGGAAGACCCTGAACGCGGCCTCGAATTCCAGTTCCTCGAAGGCGATGCGCAAGGCCACGGCGTAATGACCGGTCATAACAACGGCATCATCACGCTCAACATCGCCGAAGCCGACGACGCTCATCGAGAGAAAACGCGCTCCGCGCTTCACGAGCCGTATCGCACCTTGCTCGGTCATTTCCGTCATGAGTCCGGGCACTATTTCTTCGATCGCCTGATCGCCGACACCGCGCGCATTGCGCCGTTTCGCACCGCATTCGGCGACGAGCAAGCCGACTACGCCGCCGCGCTCGATCGTCATTACAAGGAAGGCCCGCCCGCTCAGTGGGAAGACAACTTCATCAGCGCCTATGCCACGATGCATCCGTGGGAAGACTGGGCCGAAACATGGGCGCATTACCTGCATATCGTCGATACGCTCGACACCGCAGTATCGTGCGGCCTCGTGCTCGTGCCCGACAGCCCGCACGAGCCGACGCTCACCGACCAGACGCCGGTCGAGGAAACGACGTTCGATAACCTGATGAAACGATGGTTTCCGCTCACTTATGTCCTGAACAGTTTGAATCGCAGCCTTGGCATGCCCGACGGTTATCCCTTTACGCTTGCGCCGGCCGTCATCGACAAACTGCGCTTTGTGCATCGCGTCGTCGCGGCGGCGTCGGCCAAGCGCTGATAACCCGCGCTCATTCTTTGCCTTGCGACTGCGTCTGACCTTGTGACTGCGTCTGCGTTTGAGACTGCGTTTGCGCGGGCGGCTCCTGCGCGATCGGCAACAAAAACTCGCGGCTTACGCGACCCGCGAGATCATTCACGCGTGCGAGAAAATCGACGAGATAGGCATGCAAGCCGCCTTTAAGAATGTCGCCGATCCGCCCGTTCTTCAGTTCCGCGCTCAGTTGCGCCGCGAGCCGCGTCGCTTCCGTATCGCGCCCTTTCGTCACCTGTCCGATTAGCTGCTCCACTTCCGCGATGCTCGCCGCAAGCGAACGCGGCCAGTCGCGATAGAGAATCAGGAGTCCCGCCACGCGTTCAGGCGTAATGACATCGCGATAGACCCGGCGATATACCTCGAAGCCTGACACCGAACCGAGCACCGCCACCCAATGGTGATAATCGAACGGTTGTGCTGAAGTGTCGGCGCGTTGTTCCATCATTTCGAACTTGACGTCGAGAATGCGCGCCGTATTGTCCGCTCGTTCGATGAAAGTCCCGAGACGCATGAAATAGAATGCGTCGTCCTTGACGAGTGTGCCGAGCTGCACGCCGCGCGAAAGGTGCGAGCGAAACTTTACCCACTCGAAAAACGTATAAGGCTCGCGTTCGAGAATGCCGTCGGCAAGCATGCGCTGACAGTCGAGCCACGTCGTATTGAGCGATTCCCATAACTCGCTATTGGTGGAGCTGCGCACGGCTCGCGCATTCTCACGCGCGGCGCGCAAACAACTGACGATCGACGACGGGTTCGATAAATCGCGCGCCATGAAGTCGATCACGTCGCGGCTTTTCATGCCGTGGTGCGCGGCCGAATAGATGCCGCTCAGTTCCGATATCGACAGCATCGCGCGCCAGCCAAGTTCCGCATATTCATCGGACTGCGGCAAGAGCGAGAGCTGATAGTTCGCATCGAGCATCCGGGCAGTGTTTTCGGCGCGTTCGGTATAGCGCGCCATCCAGAAGAGATGATCCGCGGTACGGCTCAGCATGGGTGTTCCCGGTTGTTTGTCGTTGTCTTGAGTGACGCAGTGCTTTCTTCAGGACTTTTCCTCAGCGTCTCCTCAGCGTTCCAATACCCACGTATCCTTCGTGCCGCCGCCTTGCGATGAATTGACGACGAGCGAGCCTTCTCGCAACGCGACCCGCGTCAGCCCGCCCGGGACCATGCGCACGTCAGTACCCGACAGTACGAAGGGACGCAAGTCGATATGTCGCGGCGCGATGCCCGCCTCGACATACGTCGGACATGTGGAAAGCGCAAGGGTCGGCTGCGCGATGTATTTCTCCGGATGGGCTTCTAGCACCGCGCGAAACTCCGCGATCTGCGCCGCGCTCGACGCAGGCCCGACAAGCATTCCATAACCGCCCGCGCCATGCGTTTCCTTCACGACGAGCTCGGGCAGATGATCGAGCACGTAGGCGAGATCGTCGGGCTTTCGGCACATCCACGTCGGGACGTTGTTCAGAATCGGCTCTTCGCCGAGATAGAAACGCACCATGTCCGGTACGTAGGGATAGATCGATTTATCGTCCGCTATGCCGGTGCCGACCGCATTGCACAGCGAGACATTCCCCGCGCGATATGCGCCGATCAATCCCGGCACGCCGAGCGTCGAATCCGGCCGGAACACGAGCGGATCAAGAAAGTCATCGTCGACGCGGCGGTAGATCACATCGACGCGCTGCGGCCCCTGCGTAGTACGCATGTACAGATAGTCGTTGTCGACGAAGAGATCCTGTCCTTCGACCAGCTCGACGCCCATCTGCTGCGCGAGAAACGCGTGCTCGAAATAAGCCGAGTTATACATTCCCGGCGTCATGACGACGATGGTCGGATTCTCGGCGGCAGCCGGCGCGGCCGCGCGCAAGGTGTCGAGCAGCAAGTCCGGGTAATGCGCAACCGGCGCAACGCGATTGCGCGCGAAAAGATCGGGAAAGAGCCGCATCATCATCTTGCGGTTTTCCAGCATGTAAGAGACGCCGGATGGAACGCGCAAGTTATCTTCGAGCACGTAGAACTCGCCCTGTCCCGCTCGCACGATATCGATACCCGCGATATGCGCATAGATATCGCGTGCGACATCGACGCCGCGCATCTCGGGACGGTATTGCGCGTTGCCGAGTATCTGCGCCTCGGGAATGATGCCCGCGCGGATGATGTCCTGCTCGTGATAGATATCGTGGATGAAGCGGTTGAGCGCATTCACGCGCTGCCGCAGTCCGCGCTCCAGCGCGCGCCATTCGTCGGCGGGAAAGATACGCGGAATGACATCGAAGGGAATCGTGCGCTCCGGAATGATGCCCGGCAAATCGCTCGTTCCATAGACCGCGAAGGTAATGCCGACACGTCTGAAGTTGAGATCCGCTTCCGCGCGCTTGATCTCGATCTGCTGCTCGCTTTGCGCGGAGAGCCAGGCAAGGAAATCGCGGTAGTGCGTGCGTGGATCGCCTACGCCGCGAAATGCCGCCGCCGGCACGCCGCGCGCCTCCAGATCGCTGCGCTCGAACATTTCGTTGAAGAATGCTTGCGTCATAACCGGTCTTCCAAATGAAGTGCATGCCGGGGTGGCGGTTCCCTTGGCTCGTTATTCTGGTTGCACTCGCGAAACGCTTGAAGAGCCCGAAAGACGCGGCGCATCCGATGCCATGGATTACGTCGATAGGCGACCTCGTAGCGCGATGCTCTTTGATCCCTGCGGAGCATCGATTGCGCGGGCAGCCCAGTGCCGAATGAGAAAAAGCAACTTCAATGCCAATGGTCTGAGCGGTTCACCTCCATGAATAAGGCACGTCCGGATGTCGGATTCCCGAGAGCGTGCACCAAAAAAGCGCTTTGTGAACGAACCCTGCACGAGCAGAGGTTGATCTTCATGCTGCATGACGGTGCGCGGAAAGACGAAAACCTTGCGCTGCGCCGGTATCATAAGCGTCTTATCGCACGTCAACTACACCTATGAACACCCCTTCCGAAGCCGCTCCCCGTCCCACGCTACGCGAACTCACACCTCTCGAAGCGCGCGTGCTCGGCGTCCTTGTCGAGAAACAGCATACAGTGCCGGACACCTATCCTCTTTCATTAAATTCCCTGACATCGGGGTGCAATCAAAAGACCGCGCGCTCGCCCGTGATGAACGTGAGCGAGGACGAAGTGCTGACGACCATCGATGGCTTGAAGCGTCTGAGCCTCGTTTTCGAGGGAAGCAGCAGCCGGGTGCCGCGCTTCGAACACAACGTGAACCGCGTGCTCGGCGTGCCCAGCCAGTCGGTTGCGCTGCTTGCAACCCTGTTTTTGCGCGGACCCCAAACGGCAGCGGAACTGCGCGCGAACAGTGCCCGGCTGCATTCGTTTGCGGACATATCATCGGTCGAAAGCTTTCTCGATGAACTCGCCGCAAATGATCCGCCGCGTGTCGTGAAGCTGTCACGCACGCCCGGCGAGCGCGAGAGCCGCTGGATGCATTTGCTATGCGGCGAAGTGAGCGTCAGCGATATCCCTTCGCGTGAAACGCAGGGCGCAGAAACCTATTCGCTTTCCGAATTCGAAGCGCTGAAGTCCGAGCAAAAGCGCCTGACTCACGAAGTCGCACAATTGCGGGCGATGGTCGAGCAAATGGCGAGCGAATTGGGCATTACATTGAATCAATCGTCGTCCGATGCCTGAGCGATGGATGAGCCGCTGATTCCCGCACCGCTCGTGTTTCGCGACGACGGAACACCGTACTCGCCGCGCCACGATGACATCTATCACAGCGCAGCGGGCGCGCTCGCGCAGGCGCGCCATGTCTTTCTCGATGGCAATGGCCTGCCCGCGCGCTGGCGCGTAAAGCGGCGCTTCATCGTGCTCGAGACCGGCTTCGGCATGGGTATTAATTTCCTCGCGACATGGGCGGCATGGCGCGACGATCCGCAACGCACGTCTGCACTGGAATTCGTGTCGATAGAAAAGCATCCGTTCAGCGCGGACGATTTGCGCGCCGCGCACGCGGCAATCATCGACGACACCGCTGTTGCGCCGCTCGCAGATGCTCTCGCTTCGGCATGGCCGCCGCTCGAGGCCGGCGTGCATCGGCTTGCATTCGTGCCTGGCGCGGTCACGTTGACACTCGCTTTCGGTGCTGCGGACGATCTCTTGCCACGCCTCGCCGATCACGGCCTCACAGCGGACGCCATCTATCTCGACGGCTTCGCGCCAGCCCGAAACCCTGACATGTGGACGCCCGCCATCTTCGCGTCGCTGGCGCGCATTGCCAAAGACGATGCGACGTTCGCAACCTATACCAGCTCGGGCCACGTCAAGCGCGCACTCATCGACAACGGATTCGACTATCGCAAGGTCGCGGGCTTCGGCGGAAAGCGCGCGATGCTCGTCGGCAAGCGAGCTCATTCCCGGTCAGTCATTGATTCGTAAGCATCGATCGTGCTTTCGTGAAAGCAGATAGCTTCTCCCTCGTTTTACGGCCCGGGCAACAAAGCAGAATTAGTTGGATAATGCGCAGCCGTTAGCAGCGCGGCCCGTGCTCGTATCAGCAAAATGAACGTCGAGGCCGCGCGGCGGCACATTCTTTCGGCGCTGATTCACGAGGAGAGATGTTTTGGAATCCAACAACGATGCGTCCGCCAGCCCATGGCTTTGGGTCGCGCTATTGATACCCTACGTCGCGCTGCTCTGGCTGCCGTTCTATAACGACACGCACCCTTCATTCGCGGGTTTTCCGTTCTTCTACTGGTATCAGTTCCTTTGGGTGCCGCTCACGTCGCTCCTGCTTTATATCGTGTACAGGGGCCTGAAATGAACGATCTCACGCCCGTCGATCCAGTTGCGATGACGATCTTCATCGCGTTCTTTGCGCTCGTGACCGTCGTCGGCTTCTTTGCCGCACGCTGGAAACGCGGCGATCTCACGCAGCTCCACGAATGGGGCCTGGGCGGCCGCCAATTCGGCGTGTTGATTTCGTGGTTCCTCGTCGGCGGCGATTTCTATACCGCCTATACCGTGATTGCTGTGCCGGCGCTCGTCTATTCAGTAGGTGCGTACGGCTTCTTCGCGCTGCCTTACACGATCATTGTCTATCCTTTCGTATTCGCAGTGATGCCCAGGTTGTGGAAGATCGCTCATGCGAAGAATCACATCACGGGCGCCGATTACGTGCAGGGTGAATACGGCGGCAAATGGTTCCCCGCAGCGGTGGCGATCACGGGCATCGTCGCGACCATGCCTTATATCGCGCTGCAACTCGTCGGCATGCAAGTGGTCATCAAGGGTCTCGGCGTGACGGGCGAACTGCCGCTTATCATCGCATTCGTGATCCTCGCGCTCTATACCTATACGAGCGGGCTGCGCGCCCCCGCCATGATTGCGTTCGTGAAAGACATCATGATCTATATCGTCGTGATCGCTGCGGTATGGCTCATTCCAGCGAAGCTCGGCGGGTACGCGCATGTGTTCGATTCGGCCGATCAATACTTCAAGGCGAAGGGCGGCCCGACAGGCATCATCCTCAAGCCGGGTCAATTCACGGCGTATGCTTCGCTCGCGCTGGGCTCGGCGCTTGCCGCATTCATGTATCCGCATACGATGACGGCGGTGCTCTCGTCATCGTCCGCGACGACGGTGCGCAAGAACGCCATCTTCCTGCCCGCCTATACGCTGCTGCTCGGTCTGATCGCGCTGCTCGGCTATATGGCGATCGCGGCGGGCGTGCGCGTGAAGTCCGCATCGGATGTCGTGCCCGCCTTGTTCGGTGCGCTGTTTCCATCGTGGTTCGTGGGCTTCGCGGCTGCGGCCATCGCGATCAGCGCGCTCGTACCGGCGGCGATCATGTCGATTGGCGCGGCGAATCTGTTCACGCGCAACTTGTGGCGTCCGCTCGTTTCGCCCGACATGTCGTCCGCTGCCGAAGCATCGACCGCGAAGCTCGTGTCGCTCGTCGTCAAGTTCGGCGCGTTGCTATTCATCGTGTTCCTTCCGACGCAGTATGCAATCGACTTGCAGTTGCTGGGCGGCGTCTGGATCCTGCAGATTTTCCCGGCGATCGTGTTCACGCTGTTCACGCGCCGGCTGACGACGCCTGGCCTCTTTCTCGGCTGGCTGATCGGCATCGTATTGGGCACAGGCCTCGCGATCTCGCAAGGACTCAAGCCGGTCTATGCGGTGCATGTCGGTGAAGCTTCATGGCCGGTCTATATCGGCCTGATTGCGCTCGTCGTGAATATCGCCGTGACGTATGTCGTTTCCCTGGTCACGCGACGCAGCGTGGCGCTTTCGGCCTGAGCGCCCAAAGCTCGACAATGCCCGTGCCTCATTGCGCCGGGCATTGTTTGCACATGCAGTGATACCATCGGCGTCAAGCCCTCTACTTGACGCAATGCGTGTCATGACCGCAAGCGAAAACACTCTGGCCTCGTCTTCCATCGCGAATGCGGTGTTTGCGCAAGACAAGCTCTCTATCGGCATCACATTGCCGATCACATGCGATAACCAAACCGCAGTCGACTTCAACGAGCAGATCGCGCTCGCGCGACTCGCCGATAAGCTCGGCTTTCGAGCGCTGTGGGTTCGGGACGTGCCGCTCAATAGCATCGATTATCCGGACCCGGTCGGGCATCTCGACCCGTGGGTGCTACTCGGCGCGCTCGCATCCAATACCGAACGCATCGCGCTGATCAGCGGCGCGATCGTGTTGACACTCAGACATCCGCTTCACGTCGCGAAAGGCGCGATTTCCGTCGACACGCTATCGCAGGGACGCTTCATTCTCGGTGTCGGTTCAGGCGATCGTCCGCCGGAATATGCGGCTTTCGGCCGTGATCCCGATAACCGGCGGGAACTGTACAAACAGCATTGGGCCACCCTCGCCGCAGCCGTTACCGTGCCCTCTCGCGTGATTCCCGATCAGGCACCCGAAGGCGCGCCCGAGTTCTATTTGCTGCCTCGCCGGAGCGTTTCCATTCCAATGCTTGCCGTCGGTTCCGGCGGACAGAGCGTCGACTGGATTGCGCGTCACTCGCTTGGCTGGATGACTTATCATCGCGAGCCGCAAGCGCAGCGCGGGCGATACAGCATGTGGCGCGCGGCAGTGGATCGTGCGGCGTCCGGGGCCTTTCGTGCGTTCGGCGTCGCAATGCGGCTCGATCTCAGCGACGACGCCGATGAGCCCGCAACCGATATTTCGCTCGGTTATCGCACGGGCCATCGCTCGCTCATGGCGCTCCTGCATGAGATGCGCGACAGCGGCACGCATCACGTGACGCTCAACATCACACCGGAACGAAGGCCTGCGCGCGATATCATCGAGGAAGTCGCCGCATATGTGCTTCCCGAGTTTCATCGCTGAATCCGTTCTCTTATTCACGACACGACCATGACCGCACTCGATGCAAACTCCGCGTCCTTGCCCGGCGACGATATCGTTTCGCTCGACGCCGTCGCTCTCTCTCGTGCGATTCAAGCACGCGCTGTTTCCTGCGGCGAAGTCATGAACGCTTATCTTGCGCAAATCGATCGCATCAACGCTGCGGTCAACGCGATCGTGGCGATGCAGGATCGCGATGCGCTGCACGCGATTGCGGGCGAACGCGATGCGCAGTTAACCAGGGGCGAAAGCCTCGGACCGCTGCACGGCTTTCCGCAAGCGCCCAAAGATATCCTGCCCGTCGCCGGCATGGTCACGACGAAAGGCTCGCCTATATTTGCGGGCGAAATCACCCAAGTCGATGCGGTCGTATTCGAACGCATGCGTAAAGCAGGCGCGATATTCATCGGCCGCACCAATTCGCCGGAATTCGGCTTGGGCGGACACACCTATAACCCGGTGTACGGCACCACGCGCAACGCGTTCGAGCCCTCGCGCTCCGCAGGCGGCAGCAGCGGCGGCGCAGCCGTCTCGGTCGCGCTGCGCATGCTGCCGTGCGCGGACGGCTCCGACATGATGGGCTCCTTGCGCACGCCCGCCGCATTCAATAACGTCTTCGGCTTTCGCACGACACCGGGGTGCGTGCCTTATGCGCCCAGTGACGACGTATTCTTTCAGCAATTCAGCGTCGCCGGTCCGATCGCGCGAAACGTTCCGGATCTCGGCTTGCTATTGTCGGTGCAGGCGGGCTTCGATAGGCGTGCGCCTCTGTCCCGCAGAAGCGACAATCCCGCTGATTTCGCGAATGCGCTCGAACGCGACATGCGCGGCACACGCATCGGCTGGCTGGGCGATCTGAACGGACATCTGCCGATGGAAACGGGCTTGATGGAGACTTACGCATCGGCGCTGCGTCACTTCGAAACAGTGGGTTGCACCGTCGAACCCGCCAGGATCGACTTCGATATCGGCCGCCTCTGGAATGCATGGATCGATCTGCGCAGCCTCACCTTCTCCGGCACCAACGCGTCGCTTTATCGCGATGCCGCGAAGCGCAAGCTGCTTAAACCCGAAGCGGTATGGGAGATAGAACGGGGCCTCAAACTATCGGGAGAAGATGTTTCGCGCGCAGTTCGCGACCGCGCGGCCTGCTATCAGGCGATCAACGCGCTATTCGATCGCTTCGACTATCTGTTGATGCCGTCGGCTCAGGTCTTTCCTTTCGATGCGGAGCTAGACTGGCCTCATGCTATCGCCGGCCGGGAGATGGATACCTATCATCGCTGGATGGAAACTGTGGTTCCGGCAACGATGGCTTCGCTGCCCGCGTTGAGCGCGCCGGCCGGCTTCGGCCCCGACGGCTTGCCGGCCGGATTGCAGATCATCGGTCCGACACAAGGCGATCTCGGCGTGCTGCAGATTGGGCTCGCTTACGATCGCGCAAGTGGATTCTCGAACGCGCGCAGCCCCTTGCTTGGCTAAAGCCACATTCAGGCGACGGCGCGCTGCACGCTCTTGTGCGCGCCTTTCTTGGCGGTCGTGCGTCCAGCCCGCTTTACGGATGCCGCACGGCCCTTTCGCGCACCACCTTTTTTCGCCGCGCCGTTCTTGCCTGATGCAGCATCGATCAGGTACACGCTGCGGTCAGGCGCATCCTTGATCCATGCCGGCGGCCGCGCATGACCGCTCCAGGTCGCGCCTGATAGCGGGTCACGATACTTCGGTGGAAGTTTGGGCTTCATGGCGCCATTCTTTAAACCGGCTGAATTCTTCGATCCCGTCTTACGGCCGCGTTGCTTCGCCGCGCCTAAGCCTGCTTTGGCGAGATCCGCCGTGGTCAAGCCATATTCATCCATCATCGCCCGGATCTGAGCGATCACCTGGACCGACTCTCTTTCCCGCAAGGCATCCGCGCGGCGCTGCAATTTTCGAATCTGACTTTCCAATTGCGCCAATGTAGCCATGTCCCCTCCCGGATCGTCATTGTGGATCACAAGGCGTCTGTCTAATGAGTTCGCTTGACGCCTGACTTCTCCTACATGCAAATCTTATATGGTTATGTCGATCCTAAGCACTCTTGTTAAAAGATTGATCTCGAATACTTCAATCTTTCTAAAGTGCATGGCCTGAACCTCACCCGCAAAGCAGTTGATTCATTTCTCAACGACATCCTCGTCAGACATTTAGCGAAAAGCGCTTAGTCCATGAATTGTCTAGCACGGGGTTCACGCAAGGCCGTGCCCGCGCGGGCGGGCACAAACGACAAGGACTCGTGCGTTGCGCACGCGTGACGCGGCGGTAAAGCCGCTATCACTCGGAAACGAGGCTCGCTTCCTGTTCAGCCGGTGTGAGAGCAAGCGCGAGAATCATCGCGCCACTGTTGAGCGGCACTGAGCTGCCGACACGCCTCGGCCTATAGACCGGTTGCCCACGCCTGATCGCCTGCCCGCTCAACGCGCACGTTCCGCGCTTGCGGGCGGTACAAAGCGCCCAGACCTGCTCCGAGTAGTTGAACGATGTGGGATCGTGCCATGAGAGCGCCAGCGTCGATTCGCTCAGACGCTCCAGCACGCGGATATTGACGCAATGCTCTTCACCGGGTCCGATGCACGTACCCTTGCCCGGCACGTTGCGCACGAGCGATCGTGTCATCACCGCCATTTTCTCGTGCGCTTCTGACGGCCGGCTGGGACAGCTGTCGAGCAAAGCCAGGGTACGGCTCCAGGGATCCATCAACGATGGAAGCTTCATAATCGCTCCTGCAGGCGACAACGCTTGCCGCGGCAGAAGCCGGGTGGACGTTGCCGGTGGAGTTCCGGGGAATGCGCCGCACGACCCGCTTCCTGAGCCGGTCTGCCGCGCCGCTTCGGATGATCGTTCCTAGAGTAGTACACCTGAGCATGCTTTTGTTTTCATTTTTCCACGCCACAGTAAAGACATGTCAGCTTTGACATTTCGAATTCGCTGGCACTCTGTCGCGCTATCGGGTGCAACCGCACCAAACATTAGACTCTAACCGAGATGATTCGAACGAACGTTCGATTTAAAGATCAAGGCATTGCGCAACAGTCTGTGCGTCGCCGCTCCGACGAACGCCCGCTTCTGGCCGTTCGCGCACGTTTCGGGCTGAATCGGGGATGCGCGAACTCGCCGATTTCTGACACAATAAAAACCAGCGAACCGCACTTCTCCTGTCGAATCATGACAAGCAAGCTTTCGATCCATGCCACCATTTCGGCGGACCGCGCCTCCGTCAGCTTTGTCGCGTTTTCGCGCGAGCAAGCAATTCAATGCAACATCACGCGCAAGGCATTGGAGCAGTGTTTCTGGGCGCCGGCCGGGGCGAGCGACGAACGCCTGCTGAAAGCGCTGAGCGACGGCTATGAACGGATCAGCGCTAGGGTGCATCGAAAGTTCCTTGCGCATCCATCCAGTTCAGTTCATCTGGATGTCATGGATTTTTCGTCCTAGCGTGCCGCCTGCGTCGCCTTGCGCATCTTTGCAACGTCCTCTGCCTGGACCGCCGGCGTGTTGTTGTTCCAGGCGCCGCGGATGAAAGTCAGCACATCGGCGACTTGCTGATCATTCAGCACGGGCGAATAGCGAGGCATTGGATAAGGCGCCGGCACGCCATTCAGCACGAGATCGTCAGTGCCGTTAAGCGTCACGTTGATGAGCGACGAAGGATCCTTCTCCAGAACGTTCGGATTACCCGCAAGCGGTGCGAGCATCGGCGCGAACCCGCGACCGTCGGCGCCGTGGCAATGCATGCAGTAAGCGGTGTAGACACGCGCACCCGAGTCCGTCGCGGCCGGGCGTGTCAATGACACTTTGGTCGCTTTCTGATCATATGAATACGGCGCGCCGCCACTGCCGCCCGCCGCCGGCAAAGACTTCAGGTAGCGCGCCATTGCGGCGACATCGGCGTCGCTCAGCGCTTGCGTGCTGTTATTGATGACGCTCGTCATTGAGCCGAATGCCGACGCGTGCGCATTCGCGCCTGTCTTGAGAAACGTTGCGACGTCCTGCTCGGACCACCGTCCAAGTCCGGTATTGTGTTCACCTGTCAGATTGGAAGCGAACCAGTTATCGAGCAAACCGCCCGTCAAATATGCGCTGCTGCTCTCGTCCAGTCCTTTTTCCTGAAACGCGATGCCGCGCGGCGTATGACACGAGCCGCAATGCCCGAGGCCTTGAATCAGATACGCGCCGCGATTCCAGGCGACATCCTGGCCGGCCTTGCTTCGATAGACTCCTTTTTCGAGGAACACCGCATTCCAGAGCTTCAACGGCCAGCGCATATTGAGCGGCCACTTGATATCCGCTTCACGATTGGCCTGCTTGACAGGCGCGACGCCATGCATGAAATACGCGTAGAGGGCATGCATGTCCTCGTCGTTGATCTTTGCATAAGACGGATACGGCATCGCCGGATAGAGATTGTGGCCGTCCTTCGCCACGCCTTCACGCAATGCTCGCGCGAATTCCTCCTCTGTATAGCGGCCAATACCCGTGTCCGGATCAGGCGTGATATTGGTCGTGTAGATGGCGCCTAAGGGCGTCATCATCGGCAAGCCGCCCGCAAGTGGCTTGCCGCGCGGCGCCGAATGGCACGCAATGCAATCGCCCGCCCTCGCGAGATACGCGCCACGCGCGACGAGCGCATCGTCGGCCGCATAAGCCGAAGACATGAAAGCGAACAACACCGCAAAGAGAGGCTTCGATGCATTTTTCATGATGGCCTCCTCAAGCGCTACGCAATTGATTGCCAACCGGTAACTGCCTCAGCCGCTTGCCCGTCGCTGCGTGAATCGCATTGGTGATAGCCGGCGCAAGCGCCGCCGTGCCCGGCTCGCCAATGCCGCCCGGGGACTCCATGCTCTTGACGATATGCACTTCCACCGGCGGCGTTTCGTGTATGCGCAGCATTCGATAATCAGTGAAATTGCTTTGCTCGACGCGCCCGTCCTTGATGGTGATTTCACTGTAAAGCGCAGCCGTGATACCGAAGATGATGCCGCCCTGCACTTGCGCTTCGACTGTATTGGGATTCACGACCATGCCGCAATCGACCGCGCACACGATACGGTTCACCTTCACCGCGCCGTCCTTGTCGACCGCGACATCCGCGACGATCGAGAAGAAGCTGCCGAACGCATGCATGACCGAGACGCCGCGTCCTTGTCCTTGCGGCACCGATTGCTTTCCCCATCCGGCCGCCTGTGTCGCGACGTCGAGCACGTTACGTGCGCGCGGCGACTTGCCGAGCAGAGCGCGCCTGTATTCCACCGGATCCGCTTTCGCCTGAATCGCCAGTTCATCGATGAAGCTCTCGACGACGAAGGTACCGCGCGTCGGTCCTACGCCGCGCCAGAACGCGGTGGGTACGTCATGCGGTTCCAGGCGCACGTAATCGACGAGCTGATTAGGCAGGTCGTAGGGAAGATCGGATGCCACTTCGACCGCATCGGGATCGATACCGTCCTTGAAAGCGGGCGGCGCAAAGCGCGCGAGCACCGACGACCCGACGATGCGATGCGTCCATGCTACCGGCTTGCCGTTCGCATCGAGTCCGGCGGATAGCTTGTCGTAGTAGCACGGCCGATACATGTCGTGCTGAATGTCTTCCTCGCGCGACCAAGTCACCTTCACGGGCACGCCGAGCGCCTTGCCGATCTTGAGCGCTTGCGTGGCCATGTCGAATTCGAGCCGCCTGCCAAAGCCGCCGCCGAGCAGATGGTTATGTACGAAGATCTTGTCGGCGGGCAAGCCGGTGGCTTTCATTCCGGCATCGCGGATACGCGTGGGCACTTGGGTGCCGAGCCAGATATCGCAGCCATCGGGGCGCACATGTACGGTGCAGTTGATCGGCTCCATCGTCGCATGCGCGAGAAACGGCTGAACGTAGACTGCGTCGACGCGCGTTTTCGCGCTGGAAAACGCGTTGTTCACGTCGCCTTCCTTGCGCGCGACAGCGCCCGTGCGCTGCGACGCATGCGCCATGTCATCGACGATCTGCTTCGTCGATACACTGGCACTCGGGCCTTCGTTCCATTGAATCTGCAATGCGGCTGCGCCTCGCTTGGCTGCCCACGTATGTTCGCCGATCACCGCGACGCCATTGTCGAACTTCACTACCTGGCGCACGCCGGGAATCTTCTTCGCGTTGCTGTCGTCGACCGATGCGAGCGTGCCGCCGAATACCGGGCAATTGACGATCGCCGCATACACCATGTCGGGCAGGCGCACGTCGAGGCCGAACATCGCGGTGCCGTCGACTTTTTCCGGCGAATCGAGACGTCTGACCGGCGTGCCGATTATCTTGAAGCTATTCGGATCCTTGAGTTTGATGTCTTGCGGCACGGGCAATCTCGCGGCCGCTTCGGCGAGCTCGGCATAACTCGCGCTGCGATCACCCGATGCATGCAACACCTTGCCGCCTTGCGCCATACAGGACGACGGATCGCATTGCCATTGCTGCGCCGCCGCCGCGACGAGCATCATGCGCGCGGCCGCACCGGCCTTGCGCAACGGCTCCCATGCATAGCGCACGGATGTCGAGCCGCCCGTCAATTGGCCGCCCAATAGCGGGTCCGTGAAGAGCTTTTCGTTGGGCGGCGCATGATCGATCGTGACGCTGTCGAGCGGTACTTCAAGCTCCTCGGCGATCAACATGGGCAGCGCGGTATAGACGCCCTGACCCATTTCGACCTTCGGCATGATGAGCACGATCTTGCCGCTCTTGTCGATCTGCACGAACGCATTCGGCGCGAATATGCCGTCTTGCGGAGACTCGATGGCATCACCGCCGATCACGGACTTGCCTTTGCTCCGGTCCTGGCTGGCGGCTGGCAGGCTGAAGCCGATCAGCAATCCGCCGCTTGCGGCGACACCCGCCGTCACGCCGAGCTTCAGAAACGTGCGGCGCGATAACCCCGCGCGAGCCGCGTGATGTCCCGCTTCGATCAATCCTTGCGACATGTCACGCCTCCTTCGCGGCCTGCTTGATGGCAGCGCGGATGCGGTGATAGGTGCCGCAGCGGCAGATGTTGCCTGCCATTGCGGCGTCGATATCGGCGTCGTTGGGATCGGGGACGGTCGTGAGCAATGCCGCCGCGGACATGACTTGTCCGGACTGGCAATAACCGCATTGCACGACATCGAGTTGACGCCATGCCTCTTGCACTTTCCTGCCGGCAGGCGTGTCGCCGACGCCTTCGATCGTCGTCACCTTGCGATCGCCGACCGCTGCGATCGGCAACACGCATGAACGAACGGCGACGCCATCGAGATGAACGGTACATGCACCGCATTGCGCGATGCCGCAGCCAAATTTGGTTCCCGTCAGTCCCACGATGTCACGCAATACCCAAAGAAGAGGCATGTCGGGCGGTACGTCGATCGTGTGATTCTCGCCATTGATGGAAAGCGTGCTCATGAGCGGCTCCGGCTTATAAGGTTTCGGCGGATATCGCCATGGCCAACTGCGTGCAGTGGCAGTCGGTTTTCAGGCACCGGGATTGTAGCGCCGCTTTAAAAATCAGGCTTGGATGACGGCGCGTTTACGCATAACTTTGCGCTTGCGCTTCAGATTGCTGCGCGCGCTTTGGGTCTTCCCGATTGCCTGAAACTCCAATATGCGGGCAGTAACGCGATCAATTTAATGAAGGTTGGCGGATAGGACAGTTAGTTGCATCGATAATCAACTGTTATCCCGCTGAAGCGCCGCCACGGTTTCGTCCAGCAATGCGCGCAGGCGAGCCACGCGTTTCAGATCGCGGTGATAACCCAGCCATACGTCCCTTCCGGGCGGGGCTTCTCCAACATCGAAGCGAGCCAGGCGCGCGTCGCCATCGCCTAGCGGGCATGGCAAAACCGCGTAGCCCGTACCTTGTGCACACATTTGCGCTTGCGCGTCGCGATTATTGCTGCCGAAAACGATCTTCGCGTTGGGCAACATGCGCTTTACCCAAAGCACATCCGGCAACTGATCGAATGCGCTATCCATGCTGATGAGCGTCTGCCCTTTTCCGTCACCCGCTTTGGGCGATGTCAGATCGGCACGTCCATATAACGCGTAATCGATATGCATGAGCTTGCGCTGTATGACGTCGGGTTCGTCGAAGGGCGTGATTCGAAACACGAGATCGGCTTCGCGTCGCGCGAGGTTATAGCGCCGCGCATCGGTGACGAGTTCGATCGATACCTCGGGATGTTTCGCGAGAAAGCGCGCGAATATCGGTGTAAGCACATGCACGCCGAACCAGTCCGACGATGACACTCGCAGCACACCCGTGAGCTTCGCATCCTGTCCCGCGAGCGCGCGCGTGAAGCTGAGCGCCTCTTCGTCCATGCGTTCGGCATACGACAGCACGGCCGCGCCTTCGTCGGTCAACACGAAGCCGTCGCGCGTACGCTGGAAAAGCACGTGACCCAGCGATTCTTCAAGCGCGCGCAGTCGCCGCCCCATCGTCGGCTGGGTTTGGCCGATCATTCTTGCGGCCGCGCCGAGCGTGCCGCTGCGCGCTATCGCAAGAAAGATGCGAACGTCACTCCATTCGAGATTTGGCCCATTCATTTTCGTATGATCATCGTGCGACTCTGTCGATTTACATGCTTGGGTGCATGGCCGAGTATGGGCGCACTGCCATCAGCCTTCAACCTTTCCGGAGTCGACGATGTCCACCATGCAAGCCCTCATTCTCGATCGTCACAACGGCCCGCTCGAACTCGTCGCAATCGATCGTCCCGCAGCGGGCCCGGGACAAGTACTCGTGCGTATCGCCGCGAGCGGGCTCAATCCGCTCGACACCAAGATTCGCGCGGGCGCCGCGGCACATGCAAAACATCCCTTGCCGCTCGTGCTCGGCATCGATATGGCCGGTGTCGTCGAAGCAGTCGGTGCAGGCGTCGATGCATTCAAGCCGGGCGATGCGGTGTACGGCATGACCGGCGGAGTCGGCGGCATTCAGGGCTCGCTCGCGCAATACGCCGCAGTCGATGCCGCGCTTCTCGCGCATAAGCCCGCGAATCTTTCGATGCGCCACGCGGCCGCCCTGCCGCTCGCGTTCATCACGTCTTATGCGGGCATCGTCGATCGCGCGAAATTGCAAGCTGGGCAAACCGTGCTCGTGCAAGGCGGAGCCGGTGGCGTGGGGCACGTGTCCGTGCAACTCGCGCGCGCACTCGGCGCACATGTGTTCGCTACCGCAAGCGAGCGCGATCACGCCTTCATTCATAGCCTCGATGCGACGCCGATCGACTACCGCAATACGAGCGTCGAGCAATACGTCGCCAGGCATACGAACGGCTCCGGCTTCGATCTCGTCGTCGATACCGTCGGCGGCGCTTCACTCGATGCATCGTTCGCAGCAGTGAAGCACTTCGGTCATGTCGTCAGCGCGTTGGGATGGGGCACGCATGCGCTCGCGCCGCTGTCGTTTCGCGAAGCGAGTTATTCGGGCGTGTTCACGCTGCATCCGCTACTGACGGGACAGCATCGCGCGCATCATGGCGAGATGTTGTACGAAGCGACCCGGCTCGCCAAAGCGGGCAAGCTCGCGCCTCGCGTCGATGCGCGACGCTTCGATTTCCATAGCGCGGAGCGTGCTTATGAGGCGCTGCTGGATGGCACGGCGCGCGGCAAAATCATCGTCGATGTCGATGCGGCGCTTGCCGGCTAGGTAATGGTTATCAGCCGAATACGCCTGCCAGCCCGAGGAGAGCGCTCGCCGCGACGAGATAGATCGGATTGAGCTTGCTGCGATAAGCGACTGCTGCGCACACGAGCGTGCAAAGCGCGCGCGACACGTTCACATCGGTCTCGCGCGCAAACACATAAGCGGCCGATACGAGCAAGCCCACGGTCACCGGAGCGAGTCCTTTGCGAACCGCGGCGACGATGCGCGAGTCCTGCCTGCGCTCCACCCATGCGCTCACGAAATAGGCCATCAACGAAGAAGGCAAGATCTTCGCGATCGTCGAAACGAGTGCTCCGGAGAGTCCCGCCGCCTGAAAGCCGATCAACGCGACCGCCATGCCGTTCGGACCCGGCGCGGCCTGCGTGATCGAGAAGAACGTGACGAACTGCTCGCCCGTGACCCAATGACGCGTATCGACTGCATAACGCTGGATATCGGCGAGCGTTGCATTCATGCCGCCGACGGC
The DNA here is from genome assembly GCF_023631305.1 of Caballeronia sp. INML3B. Lineage (NCBI taxonomy): Bacteria > Pseudomonadati > Pseudomonadota > Betaproteobacteria > Burkholderiales > Burkholderiaceae > Caballeronia > Caballeronia sp. INML3B. The sequence continues at coordinate 141,016 of NZ_JALQDI010000059.1, read as the reverse complement.
GAGCAGCGACCAGATCGAACCATGCACGAATAGATCGGCGAGCGTGCTCCACATCGCATTAATCCTTCTGCGCGCGCCGTAGCATCGTGATCGTGCCGAGCGGCCCCAGCACGGCAAGCACGATAAGAAGTGGAATCTTCATGAGCGCAATGCTGATGAACGTCGCGGCCACGAGCACGATGCTGGCCACGCCACGCGGCAAGCTCGTCACGAGCTTGAGCACGGTCGCGATGACGAGCCCCGTCGCAGCAGGCATGAGTCCCGCGAAGAGATGTGCGGTGACCGGCGCATGTCCCCATCGGGCATACGCATAACCGATCCCGATCGTGATGATGGTCGGTGCGAGATACAGCGCGAACACCGCGACTGCCGCACCTTTCGCGCCGCGATATTGCCGCCCGAGCACGGTCGCGATGTTCGCGACGTTCGGCCCCGGCAGTAATTGCGCGAGCGGCAACAACTCCGCGAACTCACGGCTCGTGAGCCAGCCCAGACGCTCCACCAGCATGCGGCGCGCCCACGGCAACACACCGCCAAACCCCGTCAGGCCAATGAAAAAGAAAGCTTTGAAAAGCGCGAACGAGGTGGGCACGGGCGGCACGCCGGGCGTGGTCATTTCGCTCGACGAGGCGGCGGTGGGGGCAGTCATCGTGATATGCGTTGTCGTAAGAAGCGCGCTATAACCTGGCCATTTCGAACGAAGCCGGGTGAAAGACATCTTCGACACTCAAGCGGCGTTTCGACAACACTTGAGAGTTATGATCGCGCAGGAAGGTTTCGAGTGTAGCGCGATTCACTTCGATGCCGCAGGGCCAGTGGTCATCGCCCATCAGAAATTCGGCGTGTCGATGCCCCTTTCTTTCGAGGCGCTAAGGCTCGCCTAAGCATTTTGTCCCCATCATCAAGGGTTGCGGTCGCATTTGCACGACCGCGCCTCGTCTCGTCTCGTCGGAGAAACATGTCATGCGCCAGGAATTCGCATCGGTCTATAACCCGCCCGCTCGTCTCTTTCACTGGGCCACGGCCCTGCTGCTGCTCGTTCAATATGTGCTTGCCTGGGCGATGCCGGACGTGCATCGCGACACGAAGCCCGTGGGTTTGATCGCATGGCATCTGGGCGTCGGCGTCGTGATCGTGCTGCTCGTCCTCGTGCGCCTGCTCTGGCGCAGCGTGCATCCCGCGCCGCCCGAGGCCGGCAATTTGCCCGCCCCCTTGCGCGCGCTCGCGCGCTACACGCATTGGTTGCTCTACCTGCTGCTGATCGCGGTTCCGTTGATGGGATGGGCCAATGCATCGTCGCGCGACTGGCCCGTTACGCTGCTCGCCTCCATTCCGATGCCGCCGCTCTCGCCCGCCGGATCGCCCGTCGGGCACGCGCTCGGTGACTGGCATCGCGTCTTCGCATGGGTGCTGCTTGCGCTCGCAGGCTTGCATGTCGGCGCGGCACTGTTTCATCAATTCGTGTTGCACGATGAAACGCTGACCCGCATGCTGCCGTCGCAACGCAAGCGGGTTGCATCGAAACAATGACGACGATGAGACGCGATTCCATTCTCACTCATCGCATGTCGTAGGGTTATTCAATATAAGACGTGGCGTTCCTCTTTACTCTTGGATGATCGAGACGAACGATAAAAGGTGACGTCATGGCGTCCCAGACCGAACTCAAACGCTTTACGGCTAATCTCGCCGACGAACTCGACAGCGCCGCGCTCTACGACACGCTCGCGCAAGCAGAAACGCAGGAAGGGAAACGGCGCGTGTATGCGGAGCTGGCCGAGGCAGAGCGCCGTCATGCCGACATATGGGCCGCGAAGTTGCGGGAGAACGGCGTCTCCGTGCGAACGCATCGCATCAGCGCGAAGACACGAATCATGCGCGCGCTGGCCCGTGCGTTCGGGCCGGACTTCGTGTTGCGCTCCGTCGCCGCAAACGAAATGGCCGATCGCGACAAGTACGCGGGACAGCCCGATGCGGCGCAAATGTCGGCGGAAGAATGGCATCACGCGGATATCGTTCAGGACGTGGCGAATCGCAGCAAAGGTCTGAGCAAGGGAGGCGCGATCGCAGCGGCCGAATCGTGGCATCGCGGCGTGGCGTCGGGCAATGATCTGCGGGCGGCCGTGCTCGGCGCGAACGACGGCCTCGTGTCGAACTTCTGCCTCATCATGGGCGTCGCCGGCGCGGGCAGCGACAGCAAGACGGTGCTTCTCACCGCATTCGCGGGCCTCATGGCGGGGGCCGCATCGATGGCGCTGGGCGAGTGGCTCTCCGTGACCAACGCGCGCGAACTCGCGCGCACGCAAATCGCAAAAGAGAAAGACGAGCTGGACCACATGCCCGATGCGGAGCGTCACGAGCTCGCGCTCATCTATCAGGCGAAGGGCATCGATGCCGCGGAAGCGAAGCGCGTCGCCGCCCAGATCATGCGCGACAAGGACAAGGCGCTGGATACGCTCACGCGCGAAGAACTCGGCCTCGATCCGCGCGAGCTTGGCGGCAATCCGTGGACCGCCGCGCTCGCATCTTTCACGTTGTTCGCGGTGGGCGCGATCATTCCGGGAATCGCGTTTCTATGGGCGCGCGGCGCCGAGGGCATCGCGCAATGCATTGTCTTGAGCGGGCTCGGACTGGCGGGTATCGGCATGTTCACATCGCTCTTTAATGGACGTAGCGCACTCTTTTCGGCAACGCGGCAAGTGCTGATCGGGATGATCGCCGCAGGCTGCACGTTCGGCCTCGGCAAGTTGCTGGGCGTGTCGCTTTCATGATCGAGCGCGGCCCCATTCATCGGCATCGTGAGGCCATTGGGCGGGACGGTACACTACGCCCTCCCATCTCACTGAATCATCCCGATGAACCAACTTCTCGCGCTGCGCCCATTCGTTCCCGCCAGAGACTTCGAGTTGTCCAGGCGCTTCTATGAAGCACTGGGCTTTCGCGTCACGCATCAGGACGACGACATCGCGATGCTCAAAGCCGAAAGCTTCAGCTTCATTCTGCAAAACTTCTACGTGAAGGAGTTCGCGGAAAACTGCATGCTGCAAATGCTCGTGCGCGATGTCGACGCGTGGTGGCGCGAAATGAAACCCGAAGAACTGAGCGAGCGCTTCACCGTCAAGCCAGCGCGCGCGCCCGCGATCCAACCGTGGGGAATGAAAGTCGGCTTCGTGTTCGATCCTTCGGGCGTGCTATGGCATGTGGGCGAAGTGCCGTTCTGACGCAATCATTTCGGCTTGAGCAGCACCTTGATCGAGTCGAGCGAATTCGCGATCTTGATGGCCTCGTCCCACTCGTCCAGCGTGAAGCCATGCGTGACGATGCCCTTCGACGTTACGAGCCCGCGCGCGAGCAGATCGATTGCGATCGGATAGCAATACGGCCCGAGATGCGCACCGCGGACATCAAGTTCCTTACGATCGCCGATGATCGACCAGTCGACGGTCGTATCCGCGCCGAATACCGAAAACTCGACGAAACGGCCGAGCTTGCGAATCAGTTCCAGCCCTTGTGATACACCGGCCGGCACGCCAGTAGTCTCTATATATACGTCGCAGCCGTAGCGATCGGTGATCGAGCGGATCGTCTCCAGCGCATCGTCGGTTTTCGGGTTGATCGTGATATCGGCGCCGTACTCGCGGGCCAATGCGAGACGCTCGTCCACGAGATCGATCACGACGAGCTTCTTCGGCGTCTTCAGATGCGCCACCTGCGTCATCATCAGCCCGAGCGGTCCCGCGCCCGCGATCACGACGACGTCGCTCAACTGGATATCGCCGCGATTTACCGTATGGATCGCGCATGCGAGCGGCTCGATGATCGCGGCGTCTTCGAGCGAAATGCCATCGGGAATCTTGTGCACGATCGCCGTCGGCGGAAAGCGCATGTATTCGGCCATGCCGCCATCGGCCACTTCGCGCTGAAAGCCGAAGATGTTATGCACTTCGCACATCCAGTACTCGCCCGACTTGCAATAGCGGCATTTCGCGCAAGGCACGATCTGCTCGGCGATCACGCGGTCGCCCTTCTTCACGCCGAAGTGCGCTTCGGCGCCTTCACCCAGCTCCTCGACATAACCGAAGAACTCATGCCCGGGAATGACCGGCGCCTTGACCCACGGATTCGGGCCGCCCCAGAACATCTTCGCGCCCGACCAGCATTTGCAGTCGCTCGCGCAGATGCCGCAGGCGGCGATGCGGATCACGAGCTCGTTTCTCGCAGCACTCGGACGCTGCACGCGCTCGACGCGATAGTCCTTCGGCGCGCGGCATACGATCGCTGTCATCTCTGCATCGGCCATGACGTGTCTCCCTTTCGTTATATGAACGACGAACTCACTCTTCCAGGACGATCTGCACCTTCACGTCGGTCGGCACGCCGCTCGCCGCTTCCTCGAACGCCTTGATGCCTTCCGCGAACGGGAACGTGCGCGAGATGAACGGCTTCACATCGAGCCTGCCCGATGCGATCAACTGAATCGCACGCGGGAAGATATTTGCATAGCGAAATACCGATTCGATCCGCGCCTCCTTGATCTGCACCGCGACCACGTCCAGCGCAATCGCGCGCTGCGGCATGCCGACAAGCACGAGGCAGCCGCCCGGGCACAGCAGATCGACGATGCCGTCGAACGCCTTCTCGTTGCCGCTCGCCTCGAACACGATGTCCGCGCCCCAGCCATCCGTGAGTTCATGCACGACATCGAGAGCACGCCTGTCGCGGATGTTCACGGGGGTCACACCTTGCACACCGCCGATCAGGTCGAGCTTCTCCTGCACGAGATCGCAGACGATCGCGCGGCTGCATCCGCCCGCGAGCGCGGCGAGCGCGCACATCATGCCGATCGTGCCCGCGCCGAGCACGACGGCCACGTCGCCCGGCTTGATCGCGGCTTTCTTCGCGGCCTGCAAACCGATCGACAGCGGCTCGACGATCGCTCCTTCCGCGAAGCTCACGTTATCCGGCAACTTGTACGTGAAGCCGGCCGGGTGCACCACATAAGGCGCGAGGCAGCCATTTACCGGCGGCGTCGCCCAGAAGCGCACTTTCGGATCGAGGTTGTACAGGCCTTCACGCGATGCGCGTGATTCCATGTCCGGCACGCCCGGCTCCATGCATACCCGATCGCCCGCCTTCAGATGCTTTACGTCCTCGCCGACTTCGACGATCGTGCCCGATGCCTCGTGCCCGAGCACCATCGGCTCGTTCACGACGAAGGGTCCGATGCGGCCATGCTGATAGTAGTGAATATCGCTGCCGCAAATCCCGACCGTATGAATCTTGATGCGCACGTCGCGCGGGCCCACGACCTGCGGCAAGCTGAACGGACGCAAGCTGATGCGTCTTGCTTCTTCGAGAACCAGTGCTTCCATCGTCGTTCCTTTGAGAGAGATAAGCGGCATCAGCAGGACTGGAATCCGCCATCGACCAACAGACTCACGCCGCTCACCATGCTTGAATCGTCGGAGAGCAGGTACGCGATCGTTCGCGCCACTTCCACCGGCTGCACGAAACGATTCATCGGAATGCGCGCGAGCATGGGCCCGGCCTTGGCGGGATCGCTCCACGCGCGTTCGCCCATCGGCGTCATCGTGACGGTGGGAAGCACGGCGTTCACGCGAATGCCATGCGGACCGAGTTCGTTGGCCATCACGCGGGTCATGGCGTCGAGCCCGCCTTTCGATGCGCAATAGGCCGCATGCAGCGCAAAACCGACATTCGCCGACAAGCTCGACACGTTGACGATCGATCCGCCGACGCCGCGCGCGATCATGCTCTTCGCGCACTCCTGCGCGACGATCATCGTGGCGCGCAGGTTCACGTTCATCGTGAGGTCGAAGGCTTCGACGGACGTATCGAGGAACGGCTCCAGTATCGCGATGCCCGCGTTGTTCACGAGCAGATCCACGGGCTGAACCGCGCGCGCGGCTTCGCGCGCAGCGTGTGCATCGGCGAGATCGACGGCGATGGTTTCGCAGCCGGTCTCATTCTTCAGCGCATCGAGGTCGGCGGCGCTGCGGCTCAATGCGATCACGCGCGCGCCGCGCTCGATCAGCAGATGCACTGTCGCATGACCGATGCCCTTGCCCGCGCCCGTGACGAGCACGGTCTTGCCCGCGAACTCGCGGTTTCTGTCGATAGCTGTCATGGTGTCGTCTTCAAGGCTCGTCGCACAGACGCCGTGCGGTGTCCTCGTCGGTCACGAGCACCGACGGATAGCGCCCGCGCAACGCCGCGCGCGTCACATGGAATTTCTTCTGGCCGCCGCTCACCAGAATCACGCGCTTCACCCGTCGCAAGTCATCGAGCGTGATCGCGACGGTGCGACGGTTCAGCGGATGATCGATCAGTTCGCCGTCTTCATCCATGAAATGACCGAGCATGTCGCCGACCGCGCCCGCCTTTTGCAGCGTGCGCAGTTGCTCGGGATTGTCGATGCCGTAAGTCACGACGAGCGATTCCGTCAGATCGCCGCACGTGAGCAATGCGAGGTCGGCGTTGCGCGCGAGTTCATATGTTTCCCGCACGGTCTCTTCCTGCAGGATCACGTCGCGCGCTTTCTGACTGCTCACGTAAATCGGCGCGGCGAAGAGATAGCCATCGGCGCGGCAGATGTTCGCGAAGTCCGACACGATATCGAACGTATTGATGCTCGGGCAATGCGACAAGCCGCCCTGCAACGACACCGCCGACACCGCGCCATACGTGCGCTGCGGCATCGCGCGCAGCACCGCGCGAATCGTCCGGCCCCAGCCGAGACCGATGGTTTGCCCTGCAACGATCTGCTTGGCGAAGTAGGAAGCTGCGCCGATGCCGAGCGCCGCATTGTTCGCTTCGTTGTTCGCGCCGGTCGGCACGACGACCGCGCATTCGAGGCCGAAGCGCTTCGCGAGCGCTTCTTCGAGCGCGACGCACGGCGCGATCTTGCTGTTGATCGTGATCTGCACGAGGCCGGATTCGCGGCTCGCGGCGAGCAGCCGGTTCACGCGCACGCGGTTGCTGCCGATGCGTTGCGCGATCTCCTGCTGCGTCAGATTGCCGACGTAGTAGTGCCACGCGACGCGCGCCTGGAGTTCTTCTTCCGAATCGATGGACTCGTCCGCTTCCGCGATGGCGATGGACGGTGCGCTCTTGCTCATGCTTATGGTCATGCTGTTCCGTTGTTCAATGAAAGGCTGCGGGATTTTATTTCACCGCGCCCATCGTCAGGCCTTGCACGAGTCGGCCCGACACGAGCAGCGCGAATACCACCATCGGCAGCACGATCAGCGTGCCCGTCGCCATGATCTCGCCCCACGGCAATTCATAGCCGCTCATGTAGCTCGTTGCGGCGACGGGCGATGTAATCGCGTCGCTGCGCGTCAGCACGAGCGCATAGAGCAGATCGTTCCACGAGAAAATGAACGCGAAGATCGCCGAGACGACGATGCCCGGCATCGCGAGCGGCAGATTGATGCGCCAGAACACGCGCCACGGCGACGCACCGTCGAGACGCGCGGCTTCGTCGAGCTCGACTGGAATGTTGCGGAACTGGTCCGTGCAGATCCATACGACGATCGGCAACGAGAACGTCAGATACAGCAGGATCAGCACGATATGCGTATCGACGAGATCGAGCTTCGTCGCGATCAGGAAGAACGGCACCGCGAGCACGACCGGGCTCACCATGCGGTTCGAGATGAACCAGAACCACAAGTCTTCCTTGCCGCGGAATTCGTAGCGCGCGAGCGCATAGGCGGCGGGTGTGCCGAGCAGGATCGCGAGGACCGTCGTGCTGCACGCGATGATGAGCGAGTTCAGCAGGCTGCCCGCCACGTCATGTTCGAAGAGCGCCGCGGTGTAGTGATGGAAGGTGGGCGAGAACAGCCATTTCGGCGGATACGCGAGCGCATCGGCCTGGCTTTTCAGGCTCGTCGTCACCATCCAGTAGAACGGAAACACCGACGACAGAAACACGACCACCAGACCGATAAAATGCCATACAGTGGCGCGTTTTCTTGCGGCCCGTGCGCGCTTCGCGCGTTGCGTGACTGGCATATTGATCGAACTCACGCAGCCTCCCGATACACGAAACGGATATAAAGACGCGACAGCACGATCGTCAGGATGAGCAGGATGATCGCCTGCGCGGACGCCATGCCCTGATCGAAGAGACGAAAGCCCACGCGCTGGATATAGACGCTGATGAATTCCGTCGCGGCGCCGGGCCCGCCGCGCGTCATCGTGAAGACGGCATCGAACATCTTGAGCATGTCGGCCGAGCGAAGAATGAGAATGGCCGTGAGACCCGGAAGCAGATACGGACGCTGCAGGTGCCAGAGAATCATGCTCCACTTCGGCGTTTCGAGGCGCGCGGCTTCTTCGGCTTCTTTGGGCACCATCGACAGTCCGGCGAGCAGGATCAGCGCGCAGAACGGCGTCCATTGCCAGATATCCATGATCATCACGGAGACGAACGCGAGCGTCGGATCGGCGAGCCAGTCTTGCGGCGGAATGCCGACGAGCCCGGTCAGATAGTTCGCCACGCCGAACTGACGATTGAAGATCAGCCGCCCGATGAGGCCGACGACCGCATACGTCGTCGCCATGGGAATGACAAGGCTCACACGCGCGGCCGCACGCATCCACGGCAATTCCGTGCGATGAAGCAAAAGCGCGGCGAAGAGGCCGAGCGCGATCTCGATCGGCAAGGTCACGCAGAGGAACAACGCGGTGCGTCCGAGCGCGCCCCAGAAGCTCGGATCGGTCAGCGTCGCGATGTAATTGTCGACACCGATGAACGGCGTTCCCGAACCCAGATCCGCGAGCTTGTACTGATGGAACGAGTTATAGAGCGCAAGCAGCAGCGGATAGATGCCGATGACCGCGAGCGCGGCGATTGCGGGTATCAGGAACCAGAAAGCGGGCGAACGCGGCACGATGCCGAAGTAGCGCGCGGGCTTGCGCGGTCCACGCGCACGCATTGCAGGTGAAGCCATTCGAACGCCTCCGGTTCCTTGAATGAAGTTACTTCAGCAAAGGCTTCTTGCCGTCGTAATAGCCCGCTTTCTTCAGGATGTCCTCGGTCTTCTGACCGATGGTCTGCGCGCCTTCCTTCACCGTCACCTGGCCGAGCATCATCTTGCTGCCCCATTCGCCGATGACCTCCGACACGGCAGGCCATTCCGGGAAGCGCGGACGATAATCCGGCACGCCGCCCTGCCACGATTCGACCATCGGCTTCACGAACGGATACTTGTCCTGCACGGCCTTGTCCTGATACACCGCCGTGCGCGCCGGCACGCCGCCCGCTTCGAGGTAGGGCTTCGCCATCGCTTCCGACGTGATCCATTGAATGAACAGCCACGACGCCGCCTGCTTCTTCGCGTTCGACTTCGCGTTCACGGCGAGCGAGAAGCCGCCGAGCGCCGGCTTGAGGCCAGCGGAACCTTTCGGCTCGGTGGTGATCGCGAGACAGTTGCCGAGCTTCGACTTGCTCGGATCGGTCAGTGTCGGATAGAACGCGGACCACTCGGTGATCATCGCGACCTGGCCTTGCGCGAGTGCGTTCACCGCTTCCGCATGATCGAAATCAACGATGCCCGGTGGCATGTACTTCATCAGCTTCTGCCGATATTCGAGGCCCGCCTGCGATTGCGCGGACATCAGATTCGACTTGAACTTCGCATCGAGCAGCGAGCCGCCATTCGGCCACAGCACGCGCATGAAGCTATCCGCCGATTGCGTCTCGCCGCGCCGCGACTGCAACGCGAACGCGAACTTGTCGCCCTTCGTGAGCTTCGGCGCATACGTGTTGAGCAACTCGTCCCAGGTTTTCGGCGGTTCGTCGAAACCCGCGTCCTTCAACATGCACTTGTTGTAGAACATGAGGCCCGAATAGTTATCGAACGGCAGACCGTAGGTGACCTTGTCCCACGTGCCGAACGAATCGAGCAGGATCGGGAAGAAGCCCTTGAGGTTCAGGTTCGGGTCGGCGAGTTTCGGATCGTCGGTGAACTTCTTGATCGGCACGAGCCACTTGTTGCTCGCGAATTCGCCGATCCACACGACATCGACGAGCACGATGTCCTGATCGCCGCCACCAACGAAGTTGAGCACTTCCTTCTCGCGCGTGTTCTCGTAAGGAATCACTTCCCAGCGCACCTTGATGCCCGTCTCTTTCTCGAACTGCGGGATCAGTTGCTGCGCGGCCTTGTAGCCGGGACGATCGAGAAAGATGGCCTTGATCGTGGTGCCCGAGTATGGCTGCGCCGCTTCCTTCAAAGTCCAGGCCTGCGCGTTCGATGCGGCGAACGCTGCGCTCGCCGCCAGCAGCGCGACCGCCGCGACGTGTTTGATCGGGCCGAGCTGCGTGGCCGGGATGAAGCGCTTCTTCATGCCTGTCTCCTTGGTTTTTATCGAGCGGGTAAGGCTTACGGGTTCGGCTTTGTCGTGCGTCGTTTCACTTGTAATTTCGGTTTTACAATTGTATATTTTGGCGCGAGCAGGTTGTCAAGAACAAATTCGACGATGCGTCCGATGCTGCGCTGCCGCAGCAAACAGGAGACAACGTATGAGCGCAGTCCATTTGCAGCAGATCCGCAAGAGCTTCGCGGGCGTCGATGTGTTGAAGGGCGTCGACATCGAGGTGACAGATCGCGAGTTCATGGTCTTCGTCGGTCCCTCGGGGTGCGGCAAGTCCACCTTGCTGCGCACCATCGCAGGTCTCGAACGCAGCGACTCGGGGCAAGTACTGATCGGCGGCGAAGACGTCACCGAGCTCGAGCCTTCGCAACGCGGCGTCGCGATGGTGTTTCAGTCGTACGCGCTCTATCCGCACATGTCGGTCTACGAAAACATCGCGTTCGGGCTGCGCATGCTCAAGTTGCCCGAAGCGCAGATCAAAGAGCGCGTGCATCGCGCGGCGGAGATTCTGCAGATCGGCCAGCTGCTCGAACGCCGTCCGCGCGCATTGTCGGGCGGGCAGCGTCAGCGCGTTGCCATTGGACGTTCGATCGTGCGCGAGCCTAAGGTCTTTCTCTTCGACGAACCGCTTTCCAATCTCGATGCCGCATTACGCGTGCAGATGCGTCTCGAACTCATCAAGCTGCACAAGCAGCTCAATGCGACGATGATCTACGTCACGCACGATCAGACCGAAGCCATGACGATGGCCGATCGCATCGTCGTGCTGAATCACGGACGCGTCGAACAGATCGGCTCGCCGCTCGAGTTGTATCGCACGCCGCACAATCGCTTCGTGGCGGGCTTCATCGGCTCGCCTAAGATGAACTTCATGGACGTGCGCGTGATGCGGGTCGATGCCGCCGGGGTCACCATCGAGCTGCCCGGCGGCGAGCCGCTTACGCTGCCTTTTGCGGCGTCGACCGTGCGAGCGGGCGAAACGCTCACGCTCGGCATCCGGCCCGAGCATTTCGTCGAAGCAGGCGGCGGCGATATCGACAGCGGTCTCTCCGGCGAAGTCATGGTGATCGAGCATCTCGGCGGCGAGACGCTGCTGCATGTGCGGTTGCCAAACGAACTCGTGATTCAGGTGAAGGGTTCGGGCGAATCGACGGCCGTCGAAGGGCAGCGCCTCAATGCGGGCTTCAGCATTCGCCATGTGCATCTGTTCCGCGAGGATGGCAGCGCGCTCGAACGCATGTGGCCAGTCGCGCAGACCGCAACCGCCTGACCAGCCATTCTTTCGGCATCGGTCCGGATTACAAACGTTCCAGAATTATTGAGCAGAAGCTTCAAAACGGCATGCCGATGCAGGCGGACGCGAACTCGGCTTATGTGCGCCAGCCCACACAGCAGAAGGCGTCACGAAATCGGTACGCAACCCTGAACGCGGCGTGACGCCTCGTGCCGCAATCGTGACAGCATGCGCCGGCGCGCAAACGTTGTGAGGCTTCGCATTGCGCACAGTCTGCAAGTCTGGCACGACTCGTGCAACCGCCTCCACGACCAACTGGGAGGGGTGGCTCAAGCATGAACAGAACGACACACGGCTCGCCTGTCGCGAAAGCCGCGCCGAACTCAGATCATGCATTCAGGCATCGCATACTCGACGGCCTCGAGGCCGGAGAATTCTGCATCGCCTATCAGGGAATCTACCGAGTCGACAGTGGCGAACTCGCGCAAATGGAAGCGCTCATTCGCTGGCGTCATCCGGAGTACGGCGTATTGCTGCCGGGCGCATTCAGCGAGGCCTTCAAGGACGCCGACCTCATGCGCGAACTCACGTGGTTCGTGCTGAACGTCGTTGCGTCCGAAATCGGGGCGTGGCGGGCGCGCGGCGGCGCGCATTATTCGGTCGCGGTGAACGTGCCGCCATCGGTCGCGGCGCTGCCGGGATTCGCGGACCGCATGGACTCGATTTGCCGGTCGCACGGGGTCACCCCCGATTGCATCGAGCTGGAATTGCTCGAAAGCGAAGACCTGGCGCGCATGCCGTCGATGCCGAAGGTAGTGAGTCATCTCAAGCACAAGGGCGTGAGCGTCGCGATGGACGACTTCGGCACGGGCTACTCGTGTCTCGCCGCACTCGGTCCGATCGACTTCGGCACGGTGAAGATCGCGAAGGAGCTGCTGGCCGAAGCGCCGCGCAGCCCGAATGCGTGCATGGTGTTTTCGTCGGTGCTCGCGCTGCTGACGCGGCTCAAGGTGGCAATTGTCGTCGAAGGTGTCGAGACGGCCGCGCAGGCGCAGTGGATCGCGCAGTGGCCGCATGTGCTCGCGCAGGGTTTCTTTCTCGCGCGGCCCGCATTCGGCATCGATAACGTGCCGGGCGCGCGCATAGGTCGTGCGATGACGCGGCGCAGAGCCACGCGGCGGGACGGGCGCAGCGACATCCGGCTAGCCGATGCGGCATGAATGGTCGAAGCGTTTCTGGCAGCCCTCGCAAGAGCCAGAACTTCGCCGACCGCCTCGCGCGTCGGCGGTTTTTTTGCGCGTCAGATCCGCGTGCGCGTCAAATCCGTCGCAGGCGCATTCAGCTTCAATTTGCCGATAGCCGCGTGCGTACCCGCATCGACCGGCAAGCCCCATCGCTCGAAGAACGCCCTCAAATCGAGATTCGCCGCAATGCAGGCGCGCAGTATGAAGGTCTGCACCGCGCGCCTGTCGCCGCCTTCATCCTCCATCAGCGGATGCAGCCGATAGAACTTGTGCAGCCGCGCATAGAAGCCGTCGCCGAGCGCGCGGCGCAACTGCTCGTACATCACGAGCCTGATCCACAGCGCCTCGGAAGGCAGTGGAAACGATGCATCGTCGAGAAAATTGCGCGACGGCTGCGCAAGATAAAGCGCCGCGAGCTCGATCCGGTTCTTTCTGCCGCGCGCATCGACGACTTGCATCAACGGCGAGGCCATCGGCGTACCGAGACGTTGCAGCGCGTGCAGCGAATAGATGTTCACGGTCGTCTCGGTTACGCCGGGCCACGTCCAGTCCCATTGCTGATACATGTGGCCCATCTCGTGCCACACGCCCCATTCATCGGCCTTCGCGGTTTGTAGCAAGGTCTCGGCGGCACTGTTCAGCGGCAGGCCGATCATGTAGTACGTCGCGTACATATACGCGTTCTGCAACTCCGCGTGCGTGGAAATCGCGTCCTGCACGAAATGCACGCGCAGCGGCGAGGGTGCATCGAGCGCACTCGAATCATCGAGTCCGGACACCTCGTCGTGATAGCCCATGATCCGCCCGATATAGCCGAGCAGCGCGGCCGGGTCCGCCGCGCCCGCCTTGTCATACATCGAGCGCGCGACGGTGAACATCGTGCGCCTGCCGACCATCTCGACGAGCGGCGAATCGGCGTAACGTTGCAGCATCGCGCGCCATTCGACGAGCGTCGTCGCGGCCTCGGTATAGAACGGCACAGGCTTGCCGCCTTCGCGCACGAAGATATCGATCGACATGCGCGGGCGCTCGTTGAATCCGCTATCGACGTATTCGAAGTAAAGCAAGCCATCGCGCGACGCAACGAATTCGTTGCGCCCTTCCGTCGCGAGGATCATCTGAGGATCGCCCGCGGGCTGACGTCTGTAGAAGCCGTTCTTGTTGCCGACCATGATGACGAGGCCATCCGGACCATCGTCGGCGAGACCGCTCACATCTATCACGACGGACTCTCCCTTCGACACATACAGCCCCGACGGATGATAGTCGGTCCAGCGAAAGCCGCCGAGCCGGTCGGCTTCGATCGCATCGGGCGCATAGGCGCTCAGGTGATAGCGCTTCGCCGCGTTGTCGTAGGTCGATTGCAGGGCTGCATCGTGCGTGCGATACGCGTGATCCGCACCTTCGTTGTGCACCTCGTACAAACGCCATTGCCCGGCCTGCGCGCTCACTTCGACGAACGCGCCGTCGCGCAGGGCGTGACGCGTGACGACGAGCCCCGTCTTCGTGCCGCTTGCCGCGATGGTCACCGCGTTCGCGTCGGCTTCGATGCTCCAGTTCTGCCGCGCTTCGCCCGACGCCGCTTCGAGCCCCACGCGCGCACCGAGCGTCACGTATCGTCCGTAGAGTTTCGAATACAGGCGAAAGCCGCTGCCTTCCTTATCGACGGTCCAGACCTGACTTGCGGCAAGTTCCGGCGTCCATTTCGACTGAACGAGCGCGATCGTGCCGTCCGGTTGCATGTGCGCCGTCAATGCCTTGAACGTAGCGTTCGAAACGATGTAGAAGTCGCCTTCTCCGACTCTCGCGCCCGCGCCGTAGGGCACCTGCATGGCGCCCGGCGCCGCTGCAAAGCGCGAGATGCGCACGGCGTCGTGCGGATAGAAGGACATCGGCGCGTAGTAGCGCGATGCCGCATGCGCGTCGCACAACGCGAAGATCAACAGCCACGATCGCCACCGCATGCTCGTATCCTCCGCGCTTCATCGGCCGTGTCCGCGGCGCTTCGTCGACGATCGGGAACTTGCACCTTGCGTGTTGCCTTCTATGCCGAAGGCAGTCGGCGGAAAACGCGGGATGTCTCCCGCGTCTTCGCCACACGATGAATCGATTACGGGGCCGACGCCGGGGCCGGTTTCCCGGCGTTCTGCGCATTGATCTTCGCCTGCGCGTTCTGCAGATTCTGCGGATAGTTCGTCTGTTCGCCAGCCGGGTTGTAGCCGTTCTGCTCCAGTTGCTTCAGCTCGGCGTTCTTCTTCGCGCGCGCCTCCTTGCGCTGGGCTTTCTTGATCTGCTTCGGCGTGGAGGCGGCCGTGTCCTGCGCTTGCGCGACGGGCATCGCGACGAACGCGGCGACGGACAGGGCGATGACGGCCAACGATGCGGTTCGTTTGTTCATGATCGATCTTCTCCGGATGGATGGCGACAGTTGACGACGACACTTGCGCGGATCGCGCAAGCAATCGGCGATCCATGCGCGGCACGTTAGCACGGCGCGCGCAAACCGGCAGCGAAGGCATGCGCCGCGATCGGTCACCGGTCGACGATGCGGCTCAGATTCCCGCGCACGCGTTGCAGCAGCGCGATCAACTGCTCGCTTTCCTGCCGGCTGAAGCCCGCGAGCGCCTCCGACGCGATCTCGTCGCCGACGCGCCGCGCCTTGTCGAGCGCCTTTTCCGCCTTCGGGGTCATGCGGACCTGGCGTTCGCGGCGGTCGTCGGGATTCGGGCGACGCTCGATCCAGCCGCCCTCTTCCATGCGGTCGAGCAGCCGTCCGGCGGAAATCGGCGCGACTTCCAGTAGCCCCGCGAGCCGCGCCTGATTCACTTCGCCGTAATGCGAAAGATAGGCGAGCACGCGGCATTGCGCGCGCGTGAGATTGAGCGATGACCTGGCCAATACGTCGAAACGATTGCCGCACAGGCGGTCCACGTCCGCGACCAGAAAGCCGAAGCGCTTGTCGAGTTGGGTTTCCATCGCGCGATTATATGGAAGAGCTTTCAGCGCGGCACGTTGCGCACACTCCGTAATCGACCGAATTGCGCCGCAATGCGCCCGCCCTATAATAAGCCTGCTTATCATCACCCTACTTATGAAAGCCGCTTCCCGCGGCCACCTCCATGTCCTCCGAAGTCTCCACGGAACGCGCCGCGGCGCCCCTGAACCGCGGCATGCTGACCGTCTCGATCATGCTCGCGACGCTGATCCAGACGCTCGACAGCACGATCGCAAACGTCGCGCTGCCGCATATGCAGGGCAGCCTGTCGGCGTCCCAGGACGAAATCACGTGGGTGCTGACGTCCTACATCGTCGCGGCGGCGATCGCGACGCCGCTCACCGGCTGGCTCTCCGACCAGTTGAGCGTGAAGAAGCTGCTGTGCGTCTCGATCGCGGGCTTCACGGTCGCATCGGCGCTTTGCGGGCTGTCGGAGACGCTGGCGCAGATCGTCGCGTCGCGGCTGTTGCAGGGCGTTTTCGGCGCATCGCTCGTGCCGCTGTCGCAGTCGATCCTGCTCGACATCAATCCGCGCGAGAAACAGGGCCAGGCGATGGCCGTCTGGGGCATGGGCGTGATGGTCGGGCCGATTCTCGGTCCGACGCTCGGCGGCTGGCTCACCGACAGCTACAACTGGCGCTGGGTGTTCTTCATCAACGTGCCGATCGGTGCGTTCGCGCTCTTTGGCGTATTGACGTTCCTGCCCGCGCAGGTCGCGCGGCGTGCGGTGAAGTTCGATGCATTCGGCTTCGCGACGCTCGGCCTCGCGATCGGCGCGTTTCAGGCGATGCTCGATCGCGGCGAACAACTCGACTGGTTCGGCTCGATGGAGATTCGCATCGAAGCGCTGCTCGCGGCGCTGAGTTTCATCTTCTTCATCGCGCATACGGCGACGGCCGGTGCGCGCTCGTTCTTCAAATACCAGTTGCTGAAAGACCGCAACTTCGCGACCGGCACGTGCTTCATCTTCGTGATCGGCGCGGTCATGTACGCGACGCGCGCGCTATTGCCGCCGATGTTGCAGAACCTGATGAACTATCCCGTCGCGACGACCGGGCTCGTCACTGCGCCGAGCGGCGCGGGCACGATGATCGCGATGCTCGTCGCCGGGCGGCTTCTGAAGCACATCGATGCGCGTCTGCTGTTGCTGTCGGGTTTCCTGATTTCGGCGCTGGCGCTCTGGCAAATGATGCACTACACGATCGTTCTGTCGGCATCGGATATCGTGTGGCCGGGCGTGATTCAGGGCTTTGGACTCGGGCTCGTGTTCGTGCCGCTGTCGGCGCTGACGTTCTCGACGCTCACGCCCGAGTTGCGCGCCGACGGCACCGCCACCTACAGTCTGATGCGCAATATCGGCAGCAGTATCGGCATTTCGATCGTGCAGACGCTGATGACGCGCAACACGCAGGTCGCCCACGCGGACCTCGCCGCGCAGGTGACGCCGTTCAATCCCGCGATGCAATCGATCCTGTCGGGCGGCTCCGTGCAGGACATGGCGATGCTCAATCAGACCATCACGCAGCAGGCGTCGATGATCGCGTATCTCAACGATTTCAAGCTGATGTTCGTCGCGACGTTGCTGGTAGTGCCGTTGCTGTTGCTGATTCGCCCGGCGCGCAACGCTCTCGGGGATGAATCGGTCGCGCATGCGGCGATGGATTGAGGGCGTCAGCTTGGGTCAAGTGTCCGGCCGATGAACGCCGAGCCTCGCGACAGGCGGGCGCGCAACCCGTCCGCGATGAAGTTCGCCAGCTTCTTCTCGTCTTTCCACTTCGAGGAACGACGCGAGGGATCGAGGTCCTGCCGGCGGATGATGGCCTTGAGGACATCGGCGGGCTGCGTGCATAGCCACGCGCGGAAGTCTTCGTCGCCACGCGCTGCGAGTTCGGCATGGACGTCGGGCACGTCGATGCCCTTGGGCTTGGTCGACGTTTTCGGACGCGCGCCGGATGGTTTTTCGGGCGGGCGAATCAACGCGTCGAGTTTTGCCGCAAAAGCAGGATTGCTCGACGCTTCATCGTCAAGCAAGGCGGAGAGACCTTGTAGCAGCGCGATCACTGGGTGTTTGCTTCGCATAGTGTCAGGATTTCCCGTGTGAGTCCTTGCAAAGCGGCATACGCGTTCGGTCCGTACTTGTTGTTGAGCGTGCGCAGATGGGCTTCGTGATCCGCACCGCGCGCAACATCGACGGATTGCGGAATCCAGTTCTTGAAGAAATGAGGCTGCGGCACGCCCGACGGGTTGAACTTGCCGAGGCGGCCATGCGCCAGATCGTCCATGACACGTTCGTGGAGCTTGTTGTTCTGCACCTTCGTCGCGACGATGCCGAGCGGCTCGATCTTCTGCCCGAGGTCGGCGGCGAAACCACGGACGTGGTCGACGATCTGATAGATGCCCCACGTCGACACGATATCGGGAATGGTCGGAATGACGTAACCGGTCGAGATGCGCAGGCCATTGTGCGTGACCGCGCCGAGGCTCGGCGGACAATCGATGATGATGTAGTCGTATCGGTCGATGACGGGATGCAGGGCCTTTTTCAGGATATCGAGCGGATTGTTGGTGAAGTGCCCTTTCATCGCGACGCCGGGAATGTGGTCCTGCAACGTGATCAGGCGAATGCTGGAAGGCAGCAAATCGAGCCCTTCGATGCCACCGTCGACCGTCGACACCCCGCGTATGATCGCGCACTCGATATCGAACTTGGGCGGAAGCTGATTGTTGATCTTGTCCTCGAACAGTTGCGCGATCGTGTGCCCGGCGTGGTCGCGCTCGCCCCACTCGACTTCGGAAATCAGATTCACCGTGGCATTGGTCTGCGGATCGAGATCGATCAGCAGCACGCGCTGGCGCGCTTCGAGCGCGAGAATCTCCGCGACGGCCACCGCCGTTGTCGTCTTGCCGACGCCTCCCTTGAGATTGATGAAACTCAAGATATGCGGCGCATTTCCCTTGACCATCCTGACCCCTATGTTTTATTAGCCTCGTCGATACGCCGCGACGATGTCTCGCCGCGAACGTGAGGATTTTTACATATCGGAAAGGATGACTAAGTAATATTGTTAGTCAAAATTCGAGGACACCTCGAACCAGACCACGCCCGCCTACGCGCTCACCTCTCCCTGCTCCAGCATCACCCCGAACGCATCGGCGGAAAGCGGCATCGCCAGCAAAAAGCCCTGCATCTCGTCGCACATCATGTCCTGAAGCCGGTCGAGCTGCGAACCCGTCTCGACTCCTTCGGCGACCACATCCATATCGAGCGAATGCGCGAGCGCGATGATCGCCGACACGATCGCGCGCCCTTCCTGCCCGTTCTCGTCGAGCCCGTTCGTGAAAAAGCGATCGATCTTCAACTGCTTCGCGCGAAAACGCTGCAAATAGGCGAGGCTCGAATACCCCGTGCCAAAATCGTCGATGGCGATCTCGAAACCATTCTCCTGGAACGCGCGGATCATTTCGATCGTGCGCGGCGCGTCCTGCATCGCCACCGTCTCCGTGATCTCGAACATGATCTGCTCGCTCTGCACGCCTTCCGCGCGCACGATCATCATGATGTTCTCGACGAGATCCGCCTCGTGCAATTGTCGCGGCGACAGGTTGATGGCCACCTTCACCGGCGGACACCCTTCATCACGCCAGCGCGCAAGCTGGCGGCAGGTCTCGTGCACGACCCAATAGCCGATTTCCACGATCTGACCGGAACGCTCGGCGATCGGAATGAATTCGAGCGGCGTCAGCGTGCCGATCTCTGGATGGTCCAGCCGGATCAGCGCCTCCGCGCCCGCCAGCTCGCCGCTCTTGCCACGGAATTTCGGCTGGAAGAGCAAATAGAAGTGGCCGCCGTTCAACGCCTCGTGCAACGCCTGCTGTATCTGCAAGGTCCGCACCGCCGCCTCGTTCATGCTCGCCTCGAAGAAGCGATACGTGCTGCGCCCGCCACGCTTGGCCTCGTACATCGCCAAGTCCGCGTGCTTGAGCATCGATTCGACGGTGTCGCCGTCCTGCGGAAACAGCGCGATGCCGATGCTCGGCATCACCTGCAACGGATGATTCCCGACGAGCAGGCCTTTCTTCATCTCGTCGAGAATGCGCTCGGCCATCTTCTCGGCATCGGTCGGTGCGTGCAGGTTTTCCAGCATCACGACGAACTCGTCGCCGCCGAGGCGCGCCACCGTATCGCCGCCGCGCACGCATTCCTGCAGGCGCCGCGCGAACGCCTTCAGCACTTCGTCGCCGACCGTATGGCCGAGCGAATCGTTGATGGTCTTGAAGCCGTCGAGGTCCATGAAGAGAATCGCGAAGCGGCCGCCGCTGTGCTTCGCGTTCCGCATAGCCCGATCGAAGCGCTCGTTCATCGTGCGGCGGTTCGGAAGATCCGTGAGCGTGTCGAAGGTCGCCATGCGCACGATCTGGCCATTCAGACGCGACACCGAGCCGGCAAGCAGCGCTGTGCGCGCGTCGAAGCGCGACAGCACGAGCGTGATGATCAGAATCGCCAGCGTGAAGAGCACGATGGTGGTCGCGAGCCAGTGCGCATCGACGTCATTGGCCGCGCCGCAGATCGAGCCCGGCAAGAACTCCGCCGCCGCGTTGCCCGTGTAGTGCATGCCGGTGATCGCGATGCCCATCACCAGCGCGGACCCCATGCGCTTGACGAGCACGTTCGTCTGGTTCGCATCCGAGAGCGTGTACGCGATCCACAGCGCCGCGCCCGACGCGATCACCGCTATCGCGATCGACGCGGCGAAAAGGCGCGGATCGTACACGATCGCCGGTTGCATGCGCATCGCGGCATCGCCGGTGTAGTGCATCGCCGCGATGCCCGCACCCATCAGCACGCTGCTCGCGACGAGGCGTCTCGCCGTCAGCCGCTTGCTCGTGATGACACGCAGCGCAAAGAAGGACACGAGCACCGCGATGCCGAGCGACCCGGCAGTGATCTTGAAATCGTAGCCGAGTCGAATCGGCAATTCGAAGGCGAGCACGCCGATGAAATGCATCGACCAGATGCCGATGCCCATCGACGCCGCCCCGCCCGCGAGCCAGATGTGCCGCATGCGCGATCGCGAAAGCGAGGCGATCCGGCCCGAAATGTCGAGCGCGGTATAGGAAGCGAGCGTCGCGACTACGAGCGACGCCGCGACCAGCCAGAAGTTGTAAGTGCCGTGCATGGTTGCCGATGGCCCGAAGGCTCGATTGCGTGAGCGTCTTATCGGCTTGCGTCCCGCGATCTTGAGGCCCGGCTGACAAATATTCGCTACGTGCTTCGTGCCGACATCAAAGCTGCGAATCGAGCAGCGCGGCAACGCGCTCCAGCAGCTTTTCCGGGAGCGAACGGCGGCGCCAGTCATCGAGCGTGATGCGTTTCGACTGGGCGACGTCGTCGTCGAAAATCGCTGTCTGGCGACGCGCGAAATCGCGGTCGTAGATATTGAGGTTGGCTTCGTCGTTGAGCTTGAACGAGCGGCTGTCGAAGTTGGTCGAGCCGACCGAAACCAGATATTCGTCGACCACGATGAGCTTGCAGTGGAACATCGTCGGCTGATACTCGTACATCTCGACGCCCGCCGCGAGCAGATCGCCCCAGCACGCGCGCGACGCCTCGCGTACCGTGTGCGTGTCGATGCGCTTGCCCGGCGTGATGATGCGCACGCGCACGCCGCGCTTCGCCGCCTCGACGATCGCGTTGATGGTCAGCTTGTCCGGCACGAAGTACGCGCTCGACAAATGGATGGAGTGCGTGGCGGCGGTGATCCCCATGAGGTACATCAACTGCATGTCGTCGCTGCCGCCCGAGGGCGAACTGCTGAACATGTGGGCGAAGCCGTCGCCCGCGGCGTCGATATGCGGGAAATAGGCGGGGCCGTGCAATACGTTGCCCGTCGCCTTGACCCAGTTGTCCATGAACACCGCCTGCATCTGCCCGACCGCGGGGCCTTCGACGCGAAAATGCGTGTCGCGCCAGTGCTTTTCGTCCTGCGCGTGCCCGGTCCATTCCTCGGCGATGCCGACGCCGCCCGTGAACCCGATGTGCCCGTCGATCACCAGCAGCTTGCGGTGAGTCCGGTCGTTCATGCGCCCGAGTCCCGTCCAGTGCGGCTTGTGATACTGGATCACCTCCGCGCCCGCCTCGCGCAACATCTGCAGGTAGCGCTTGTCCATTTTCGACGAGCCGACCCAGTCGAGCAGCACATGCACCGCGACGCCCGAGCGCGCCTTGTCGGACAGTGCGCTGGCAATCTGCTCGCCGATCGCGCCCGACCAGTAAATGAAGGTCTCGAAGGTAATCGTTTCTCGCGCCGCGCGGATGCCTTCGAGCATCGACGGAAAGATCGCGTCGCCGTTCAGGAGCACCTCGAAGCGGTTTCCGCCGATGACGGGCGGTCCGAGCAGCAGACCCATCGAGCGTATGAATTGCGGATCGTCGCTCGCGTAGAGCCGTTCGATCTTGTGCTCGATCTTCTTCTCGCCACTCGTCAGATTCGCAATCACGAGCACGACGACGAGCGTCGCCACAACGGTCAGGACAATCAGGGCAATCGTCAGCATGCGCGGGCCTCGCAAAGCGAACATTCGTCCGGAATCATAGTGCAAGCAGCTTCCGGACCACGCATGTTTCGACTTCGATCAGCTCTTCGCCGCCATCCAGCCCTGCTCCTGGCCGAGCTTCACGATCTGTTTGGCGATGGTGTCGGCGAGACGCTTTTCATCGGACGACACGCCTGCGTGCTTTGTCTCCGATAGGGCATGCAGCCCGCCCGACACCGCGATCGAAGTCGCGACATGTCCCGCCGCCGCGCCGATGCCCGCCATTTCCGCGACGCCCGGCGCGTGGCCGCTGTCGGCTTTCGCGTCGAACTGTTCGAGCAGTTGCGGCGCGCCGTGCGCCGGCTTGAAGACGAGCTGCACGGTCGCGCCGACCTTGCTTTCGCCCGCGCCGAGGCCGATCACCATGCGGCGGCGACGATTGCCCGCGTCGATCGTGCTGATGTTGCCAACGACCTCGAGCACGTTCTGGTCTTGCGGCGGCGGCACGTCGGCGCGGACCGCGCGAAGGCCCATCGACTGAAGCTTCGCGACGATTTCGTTCGCGACCTCATCGCGCGCCGCGACGGCGTCCTGCGCCTGCTTTTGCGCCTGCGAATCACCGGACATTGCGGAACCGATCTTCGAGATCAGGCCGTGATTGTCGAGCTTCACGTCGCTGGAATCGCTCGCGAAGGTATAGACGTAGATGGTGTCGGGACGCACGGCGGGCACGGCCGCGACGGTCTGCACGTATTGGCCGCCGTACTGGTTGTATTGGCCCGAGGCTTGTGCGGGATTGCTCGCGCATCCGGCAAGCAGCGCCGTGCCGACGATGAATCCGGCCAGCGCCGCGCCGCGCGCTTTCTTGAAGACCGCATTGAGCGACGAGAATTTGATCGGGTTGGACATGTTGCACCTCCGTACCGGCCGCGCCGGGAATCATGAATGAGTGGATTCGGGATGCGTGATGCGGCTCTCGGTTCTCTGTGCTGTTTTCGCTCTCGATCACGCAGGTGCAACTATGGCCGAAGGCCGCAGCGCTGGCCATCGGGCATTTATGTCGCGGAGTTTCATGGGCCGCGCGGGATGTTCGCGCAATCCTCTGACAGATACAAATCATGCGAGGGACCGCATTTCCGAAGGGCAACATATTCATTTGTTTTCCTAACTAACCAGGGCACGTCGACCGCTGATGCGCGTGACTTCTGCAAACCAGCCCGGTTCTGGTTACCATCCTCCGAACCCGTCGCGCCTGGACGTCGACGCAATCCGCAAACTCGTTCGAAGGAGCAGAAATGGATCTCAAGATCGCCAACAGGCTCGCGCTGGTGTCCGGTTCGACGAAAGGCATCGGGCATGCCATCGCCGTGGCGCTGGCGCGTGAAGGCGCGCGCGTGATCATCAACGGCCGCTCGCAGGCGTCCGTCGACGCGGCGCTCGCGAAGCTGCGCGAACTCGTGCCGAACGCGCAGGCCGAAGGCTTCGCGGGCGACGTCTCGGACGCCGCGCAGGTCGACGACCTCGTGAAGCGCTTTGCGCATGTCGATATTCTCGTCAACAACATGGGCATCTTCGATCCGAAGCCATTCGAGGAGATCCCCGACGAGGAATGGCTGCGCTTCTTCAATGCCAATGTCATGTCGGGCGTGCGACTGTCGCGTGCGTATCTGCCGAAGATGAAGGAGAAGAACTGGGGC
Source organism: Caballeronia sp. INML3B (assembly GCF_023631305.1). Lineage (NCBI taxonomy): Bacteria > Pseudomonadati > Pseudomonadota > Betaproteobacteria > Burkholderiales > Burkholderiaceae > Caballeronia > Caballeronia sp. INML3B. The sequence goes on along the minus strand of NZ_JALQDI010000059.1, from coordinate 116,908 downwards.
CGCGTCGTGTTCATCAGCAGCGAGAGCGGCATCCAGATTCCCGTCGAGATGATTCATTACGGCATGACGAAATCGGCGCAGATATCCCTCGCGCGCGGTCTCGCGGAAACGTGCGAGGGCACGAACGTCACGGTCAATTCAGTGCTGCCGGGGCCGACGAGTTCCGAGGGCGTCACCGAGTTCGTCGAAAAACTTTCGGGGGGCAAGAGCTTTCAGGACTTCGAGACGCAGTTCTTCGAAGAAGCGCGGCCGACCTCGATTCTCAAGCGCTTCATCACGCCCGAGGAAATCGCGAACATGGTGGCGTATGTGTGCTCGGAGTTGTCATCGGCGACGAACGGCGCGGCGTTGCGCGCGGACGGCGGCGTGATTCGCGCGGCGTTCTGAGCTCGTTCCGGGCTTATCTGCCGATGAGCTCGCGCGCCCGTTCGAGCGCCTCGACGATGGCCGCGACGGTTCGCTCGCGCGCGGCTTCGTCGTTCTGCCGAAGCGCATACGACGGGTGATACGTCGCGACAACCTGTTTATCCCGATACGGCACGACGCGTCCCAGATGCGCGGATAGCGTCGCGCGTCGTCCGAAAAGCGCCGTCAACGCCGTCGCGCCGAGCGTAACGATCACGCGCGCGCCGACCTCGTGCAATTCCTGTTCGAGCCAGTACGAACACGCTTCGACTTCCTGTTGCGCGGGCGTCTTGTGCAGACGCCGCTTGCCGCGCGGCTCCCACTTGAAATGTTTCACCGCGTTGGTCAGATAGACCTGCTCGCGCGGCATGCCGGCGCGCTGCATCGCTTCTTGAAGCAGTTGCCCCGCCGGGCCGACGAACGGCTCGCCCTTCAAATCCTCCTGATCGCCGGGCTGTTCGCCGAGCAGCATGATGCGCGCATCGGCCGGGCCCGCGCCGCGCACCGCCTGCGTCGCGTTGCGCCACAGATCGCAGCGGCGGCACGTGTCGAGCGACGTGGGCGCGTCGCGTTCGGGTTGTGCGTCCCGCGCCTGTACCTGCACCGCCTTGCCGCCGAGCGCGCCGACGCGCTGCGCCTGCGCGACGCGACGTGCGCCGCCGCGCGCAGCGCTCACGAGTTGCGGAATCAGCGCACCTTCCGGCAGCCCTTTCCAGAAACGCACCGGCATGTGCTGTTCGAGTGCGGATTCGTTCAGGCGCGCGGGATTGAAGATGCTGCGGTAGTAGGTCATCCAGAGCGCTTCGGCCGCGTCGGGCGTATCGCTCGCATGATCCGATGCGAGCGCGGGGCGGCGTTCCAGTTGCAGGCGCTCGCCGTCGAACATCGCGGCGCCGTCGGGCGTCGCGATGAGCCACGTCGAGCGTCCCATGCGTGCCGCGAAATGCTCCGCGCCCCAGGCGAGGACGTCGTGGCCGGGCTCGTACCACGCCACATATTCGGGGGCGCCGAGCGATGCCTCGCGCTGCCGGAAGCGCACGTACGCGATCATGTCGTGCTGCGCCCGGCGCACCGCCTTCGCCATCCTGTAGAGGCGCGCGCCGTCTTCATCGGCGGGCGACGCAACTGCGCGGTCGCCTTGCGCCCAGCGCCAGAGAACGCGATAGAGGAAGCTCCAGCGGCGGGCATCGCGGAAATGCGCGGCGTCCTTCAAAAGCGACGCGAGTTCGCGTGACACGCGGATTTGCGGCCCGTGAGCTGCGTTGGCCGCGGGCGCCGGTTCGCTGAACAGCGCCGGCTGCGCCTCCGGCGTGCGCCAGTCGATCGCTTCGGGCGTGAGTCCTTGCGCGAGCGCATCGAGCGCGGCGACGCGCCATGCGTCGAAATCGTCGTCGATGACGATGACGTGCATCAGATCAGCGAAAGCTGCACGGGACCGGTGGCCAGCGCGCGCCGAAGATTTTCGGACGGCGACTCGGCAAGCGGCGGCCGGTAATCCGCCGTCACGACGAAAGGCTTCACCTTGTCCATGCCGCAGCGCAACTTCACGAGATCCTGATAACGCACGCGCCGCGCACGCCGCAGCTCGACGATGCGCTTCGCATTGCGCATGCCGATGCCGGGCACACGCGCAATCATGCGCGCGGGCGCGGCATTCAGATCGACGGGAAAGCGGTCGCGATGCGCGAGCGCCCACGCGAGCTTCGGGTCGACATCGAGCGGCAGATTGCCGGCATCGCCGAGCAGTTCGGCGGCGCCGAATCCATAGCCGCGCATCAGAAAGTCCGCCTGATACAGGCGATGCTCGCGCAGGAGCGGCGGCGCTTGCGACGGCACCCCCGACGGGCTGTCGGGAATCGGGCTGAACGCCGAGTAATACACGCGCTTCAACTGATATGAGCCGTATAGCGTCTCAGCGGTGCCGAGGATCGTGCGATCGTCGGTTTCGTCGGCGCCGACGATCATTTGCGTGCTCTGCCCCGCCGGCGCGAAACGCGGCGCACGCGGCTCGACTTCCGACTCCTCCCGCGCGACGCGAATGTTGCCCATCGCCAGCCTGATCGTGCGGCCGCTTTTTTCGGGCGCGAGACGCTCGAGGCTGATTTCGGTCGGCAACTCGATGTTCACGCTCAGGCGGTCGGCGTGGCGTCCCGCTTGCGCGATGATCTCCGGGTCGGCATCGGGAATCGTCTTCAGATGGATATAGCCGCGAAAGTGATGCTTCTCGCGCAGCGTCTTCGCGACGAGGACGAGTTGCTCCATCGTGTAGTTCGAAGAACGAATCACGCCGGAGCTCAGGAACAGTCCGTCGATGTAATTTCGGCGATAGAAGTCGAGCGTCAGGCTGACGACTTCCTCCGGCGTGAAACGGGCGCGCGGCACATTGCTGGACCGCCGGTTGATGCAATAGCGGCAATCGTAAAGACAAAAGTTCGTCAATAAAATCTTGAGCAGCGACACGCAGCGGCCGTCAGGCGTGAAGCTGTGGCAGATGCCCGAACCGGTGCTGGCGCCGAGACCGTCGATGCCGCGCGACTCACGTTTCGGCGCGCCGCCGCTCGCGCATGAAGCATCGTACTTGGCGGCGTCCGCAAGGATTTCGAGCTTTTCGGAAAGGTCCATCTTGCATATGATACTGTATGTATATACAGTATGTCACGAGAGGTGAGGAGTCAAACGCAAATACGCTTGCGCACGCTTCGCGCCTGCCCGCGAAACACATTTCCCGGAGCCTTTTTTATGCGATTCGACTACAAGACTTTCCATATCGATTGCACCGCGCGTCACGACCAGGACGGCAGCTACTACGCTCACGCGAAGATCACGCATCTGCCGGACGAACACGCGGCGCACGTGGAAGTTTTCGAATCCGGCGAACTCGATGCGTTCGCGACCGAATCCGATGCCGTGCATTGCGCGCGCGCGTGGGCCATCGAATGGTGTGACGAGGCGCTTGCGTAACGATCGCGTCGTTTCCCGCAGCATGGTCTGATGCACCGCCATTGCCGCGCGCTCGCGGGCGGCACGGCGATTGCGCAAGTCAAACGGCGACGCTGCAGCATTCTGCGAGGCGGAGCGTATCGAGACCATCGATCAACGGGAGGAAACCATGAAAAACGCAAAGAGAAGTCTGCTTGTTTCGGCCATGATTCTGAGTCTGTCGGGCGCGGCGTTCGCGCAAGGCGCGGGCGGCGGCGCAGGTGGCGGCACGGCGGGTGGCAACGGAGCGGGTCAAGGCGGAACCGGGATGAGCACGCCCAACGCCAACGGTGTGACGGGCACGACCTCGGGCGCATCGGGCGCAAACACAATGGACTCGTCCCAAAGCAGCAAGATGCACAAGAACAAGAAGAGCAGTTCCGACTCGGGTACGTCGAGCGGCGGCGCTGCCAAGTCATACTAAGCGTTTGGAAGTCGTTGCTTCAACGCGCTCGGGCTACTTGCTTGCCCGAGCGCGTTTTTGATGTTCTTCAGCACCCTACCGAAGCATCCCTACCAAATAGGGATTTCTCCCGCTCCTTCATCGCCGTAACGTAGCCACTGAGCGCCATGCGTTGCACTCGACGCGTCTTCTTTCGTCGCGCCGGGTAGCGCATCTTTTGCCATTGGCCGTTGCGCTCGAACCCATCCATCGACAAAGCGGCAAGGAGTCCGAGAATCGTGTTCCCGGCTGCTTGTGCATTTCGTTCAAGGAGCTGGAGCATGAAGTCCAAAGTCAGTCCAACACTTTTCGCGATGATGGCCGCATGCGCGGTCGTCGCCAACGTCGGCGGCATCGGTGCGGCACATGCCGAGGGCATGCCCGCCGATGCGCAGCAACTCGTTCAGACGATGCGCCCGATGTACATGTCGCAGGCCGCGCCGGAGCAGCAGACGGCCGCCATGCCCGCGGCCCAGGCCGATGACGCCGCTTACGGCGGCATGACCGCCGGCGCAGGCGCATCCGCGAGCGGGCGCGCTCAGACCGGCTGCGCCGCGACGCCGCGCTGCGACATCTTCTTCGGTCAGTAAGCGAGCGGAGTTCTACCCGAAGCGAGTCGTCCACGCGAATGACGCGGTGACCGACTCGCCCGGCTTCAACACCGCGCCGCCCTTCATCGCGTGATCGACATGGAGATTGACCCAATCCGCCACGTTGCTCACCGGCTCCACGCAGAGCAAATCGGGATGCGACGCCGGCGCGTACACCACCATGTGATCGAACGGCGCCTCGGCGCTCAACGTGATCGCGCGCCCTTCGTCCGGCCACGCGATTGTCGCCGTACGCGACCAGCCCGCGAAGTTGTTGTCGAGATCGAACGCATCCGGGCACATGCCTTCTTTCGACGCCATCGCATCGACGCACGGATGCGCGCCCGCGTGCGTCGGCAGCAGATCCGGCGTGCTATGCCACATCGCGGCGACGCGTGCGTGAACGCGTGTGTTTCGCGTGCGCGGATAGTATGGGTGATGCCCCATGCCGAAGGGCATCGGCCGATCGGACAGGTTGCGCGCGCAGATCGTGACGGTTAGCGTGTGTGCATCGAGCACGATGTCCTGAGTCGCTTCATACGCGAACGGCCAGTGATGCCCCGCTGCACCCGAAGGCGCGTGCAAAAAATGCAAACGCGCGCGCGAGTTCGACCCCTCGACCACTTTCCACGGCAAGCGCCATGCGTTGCCATGAAGCGCATGAGCGAAGGCATTGCCGTCGCCGGACAGATCGACGATCGCACCGCCGAAACTGAAACGCGCATCTCGGATGCGGTTGCAATACGGCAGGAGCGGAAAGCTCGCCATGCCGAGCGGATCGCGCGCGTCGAGCGCGGCAGGCGTCGCGGGACGCAGCCAGTCGATCGAACGGCCATCGCGTGTTTCGTCGAAGGCCGCGATCGATCCGCCCACGTGCGGCGCGAGCAGTACGCGCCGGGTGCCGTGACGCAGCTCGACGAGCGTATCCGACGGCGCGGCGCTCAATACGCGAACTGCCGGTAGCTTTCGTCGAAGGTGCGCGCCGTCTTCTCGACCAAGGGATTGAAGCGCAACAGACGCCGCGCTCGCGCAGGCAGTTCGGCGAACACGTCGCGCGGCACGTCGATATGCACCTCGGGCCGGAAGTACCACGCGCGGCTGTAGCCGATCACCACCATCGGACGTGGATCGCCGCTCAGATTCGGCGTGCCGCGATGCAGCCCGCGAACATCGCGAATCATCACGTCGCCGACTTTCATCGGCACTTGCTCGGCAGCGAAGCGCCCTGCTTCGAGGCCCGCCAGCGCTTCGTCCCGCGACATGCGATGCGTGCCGCGCGTCGTTTCCAGCGGGCCGTTGCGCGCATCGACATCGACGAGCGGGAAATTCACCGCAAGCTGGAATGAAGGCGTCTCGGGTGCGTCGTCGAAAAGCGGCGGTGTATCGCGATGCCAGTCCTGGTACTCGGAGCCGGCTACGGGCGTATCGGTGGCGAGTTGGCACATTACCGGATCGCGCCCGGCCACTCGCTCGACGATGCCGACGATGTCTTCATCGCAAAAGATCGAGGGATCCGCGAACACGCCTTCGAACGGCAGCGTGACGTAGTAGCGGCCCGGTCCGCGATTCCCGCTCGTCGATGCTTCGCGTGCCGCATCGACGTGCGGTTGCAGAAGCGGCGCGAACGCATCCCTCCAGGCTTCGAGCGCCGCACGCGGGAAATGGTCGCGCAGAAGCAGAAAGCCGTCTCGTTCGAACGCTTCGGCGAACGCGTCTCGCGTGGTCTCGTCGTATTTGCGCATGCGCAATCTCCTCATTGCGAGTGTGAGAACAGAATCGCACGCGTGTAATTCGTTCGTCAATATTATTAGTCATAACCGGTGAAAACCCTGATCTGAAATGCCCAATAAACACGTGCTTTCCGCGTCGTTCATCACTAATATTAATGGCAAGTTTTTCCGTCCCGCGCGACGTCGTCCGCGCAGGGTCCAGACGCCGCACGCAGCGCACACGATGAAAAAATCCACGCAACGCCGCCCGACGATGACCGACATCGCGAAGCTCACCGGAGTGTCGCAATCGACGGTCTCGCTCGTGCTCAACAACGCAAGCGGCGCGAAGTTTTCCGACACCACGCGCGACAAGGTGCTGCGCGCCGCGCAGGAACTCGGCTATCGCATGACGCAGCGCGAGCCGGTCACGGCACTGAAGAGTCAGGGCGAACGCAATCTGATCGTTTATCTCGCCGACGAAATTTCGACGAGCCCGCATCCGGTCGTCAGCATCGACGGCGCACGCGATGCCGCCTTTGCCAATGGCCGCATGCTCGCGGTCTATTCGACGCACGGCAACGCGGAAATCGAGGCGCGCGTGCTCGACGCGACGCTCGGCAATCCGAACGTGCTGGGCGTGGTCTACGCGACGGTCTACACGCGCCGGGTGACGCTGCCAGCGGTGCTCGCCAGAGTTCCGACCGTGCTGCTCAACTGCTATACGAGCGATGCAAGCGTGTCGTCGGTCGTGCCCGCCGAAGTCGCGGGCGGCCATACCGCGACGGATCATCTCCTCGCCGCGGGCCACAAGCGCATCGGCTATATCAACGGCGAACCGTGGCAGGACGCGGCGCGCGACCGGCTGAAGGGCTACCGGACCGCGCTCGCGACGGCCGATCTGCCGTTCGCGCCCGAACTCGTGCGCGAAGGCGACTGGAGCCCGGACACCGGCTTCGAGCACACGCTCTCGCTGATGCGCGAGCCGAGCCCGCCGACCGCGATCTTCTGCGCGAACGACCTGATGGCGCTCGGCGCAATCGAGGCGCTGAAGCAGCTCGGCCTGCGCGTGCCGGACGACGTCTCCGTGCTCGGGTATGACGATCAGGAGATCGCGCGGCATACGCATCCGCCGCTTTCCACCGTCGTGCTGCCGAACTACGAGCTTGGGCGCTGGGCGGTCGAGACGCTGCTACAGGAGGAAGAGAACCGCGCCGCAGGCGCGCCGGTGCGGCGTCGCACCGTGAAACTCGACGGACCGCTGATCGAGCGCGGCTCTGTCAGGGAAATCGCCGAAGCCCGGCAACTCGCAATTAATATTATTAGTGATTAGACGTTAATAAACGGCAATGAAACAATCGCCGAAGTCGTAGTACGCATGACTACTCTCGCAGCAGGCAGACCGGGCAACACAAGCATCGGCACGACCAAAAAGGCAAACCATCCTATGGAGGAAGACATGCTGTCGCTAGAGAAGAAATCGCGCATGGGCCTGCGCCCGCTCGCCGCCGCACTGACCGCACTGACGCTCGCAGCCGGCTTCACCGCCGCCCACGCCGCCGATGACGGACTGCCGAAAATCCCGAACAAGAAGCCGTTGAAGGTCGGCTTTGCCCAGACGGAGAGCAACAACCCGTGGCGACTCGCGGAAACCAAGAGCTTCAAGGAGATCGCCGCGAAATGCGGCTGGCAGATGGTCATGACCGATGCCAACAGCTCGGCGGCCAAACAGGTCTCGGACATCCAGAGCATGATCGCGCAGCATGTCGATCTGCTGGTGTTCCCGCCTCGTGAAGAGAAGCCGCTCGTGCCCGTCGTGATGCAGGCGAAGAAGGCGGGCATTCCGGTGATTCTCGTGGACCGCAACATCGACCAGTCGATGGCGAAGGCGGGCAAGGATTACATCACGTTCATCGGCTCGGACTTCATCGATCAGGGGCACCGCGCCGCCGACTGGCTCGTGAAGGCGACGAACGGCAAGGCGACGATCATCGAACTGGAAGGATCGACGGGCGCCTCCGCGGCGAACGATCGCAAGAAGGGCTTCGACGAAGTCATCGCGAAGAATCCGGGCATGAAGATCGTCGCGTCGCAAAGCGGCGATTTCGCGCGCGACAAGGGCCGCCAGGTGATGGAGACGCTTCTGCAGGCGCATCCGGATGTCACCGCCGTCTACGCCCATAACGACGAAATGGCCCTCGGCGCGATCGCCGCGATCAAGGCGGCGGGCAAGCAGCCGGGCAAGGACATCGTCCTCGTGACGATCGACGGTACCAAGGGCGGCCTCGAGGCGATCAAGGCGGGCGAACTCGGCGCGAGCGTGCAGTCGAGCCCGTTCTTCGGGCCGCTCGCATGCGATGTCGCGCAGAAGTACGCGAAGGGCGAGACGATTCCGCCGTGGGTAAAGGTCTCGGATCGCTTCTACGACAAGAGCAACGTCGACGCGAGCATGCAGTACGGGTATTGAGCGAAGCGTGTGTGTCTTGCGGGCGCCTGATCGAAGGCGCTCGCTTTTTCATTTCGACGGACTCACGGCATGGCTCAGACTCCCCTTCTCGACATGCAGGACATCGACATCGCGTTCGGCGGCGTCGCGGCGCTCAAACACGCGCGCCTCTCAGTTGCGGCCGGCGAAGTGCACGCGCTCATCGGCCAGAACGGCGCGGGCAAATCCACGCTCATCAAGATTCTCACGGGCGCATATCGCAAGAGTGCGGGCACGATCCGCTTCGATGGCCGCGAGGTCGATTTCCGCACGCCCAAGGACGCGCGCGAAGCGGGCATCAGCACGATCTATCAGGAGATCAATCTCGTGCCGTTCCGCTCGGTCGCGGAGAACATATTTCTCGGACGCGAGCCGCGCCGTTTCGGTCTCATCGACTGGAAGACCGTGCAGCGGCGTGCGGCTGAATTGCTCGAATCATTCGGATTACGCATCGATGTGAAGAAGCCCGTGCGCGAGTATTCGACCGCCATTCAGCAGATGGTCGCACTCGCACGCGCGGTGTCGTCGGATGCGAAGCTCGTCATCATGGATGAATCGACGTCTTCGCTCGACGAACGCGAGGTCGAACTGCTCTTCAACGTCGTGCGCCGTTTGCGCGATGACGGGCGCGCGGTGACCTTCGTGTCGCATCGGCTCGATGAACTTTATGCACTGTGCGATCGGGTCACCGTGATGCGAGACGGTCAGACCGTCGCCGAAAATTCGATGCAGGAGATGGACAAGCTGAAGCTCGTCACGACGATGCTCGGCCGCACGCTCGCCGCCGTGGTGCACGAGGACAGCGCGGTGAAAGAAGCGAATCTAGCGAAGCGCGGGCCCGTCGTGCTCTCCACGCAAGGCCTCGCCGCGGGCGCGAAAGTCACGGACGTATCGCTCGATGTGCACGCGGGCGAAGCCGTCGGTCTCGCGGGATTGCTCGGCTCGGGACGCACGGAGACGATGCGCCTTCTCTTCGGCGCGGATCGTCCGGCGAGGGGCGTGCTCGCTGTCGGCGGCGAGAGCGCCGCGTTCAAATCGCCGAAAGATGCGATCGCGCGCGGCATCGCTTATCTGACGGAAGATCGCAAGGCCGAAGGCATCGTGCCGGAGCTCTCCGTGCGCGACAACCTCACGCTCGTGTGCCTGCCTGCGTTGACGAAGCGCGGCGTGGTGGACGTCTCGAAGCAGCGCGAGATCGTCGATGGTTTTGTCGAATCGCTCGGCATCAAGCTGCGTTCGCCGGACCAGCCGATACGTGAACTCTCGGGCGGCAATCAGCAGAAGGTACTGCTCGCGCGCTGGCTCGCGACGCACCCTCGCCTGCTGCTGCTCGATGAACCCACCCGCGGCATCGATGTCGGCGCGAAAGCCGATGTCGCAAAGATCGTGCGTGAGCTGCGCGATGCGGGCCTTGCGGTGCTGCTGTCCGCATCGGAACTGGAAGAACTCACCGCCGTGGCCGATCGCGCGGTCGTGATACGCGATGGCGAAACGGTCGCGCGACTCGACGGTGCGCAGATGAACGAGGCCTCCATCATGGACGCGATCGCTTACGGCGCGGGCGCGGAATCGACACTCGCCGAAGCGGTGGAGGAAGCCAGACATGATCGATGACACCCAACGCGCCGCGCCGATCGCGCAGGCGCCCGTGAAGAAAAAACGCGGCGTCGCGATTCAGCGCGAAGTCGCCGTGCTACTCGCGATGATCGTCTTCAACCTGATCTTCACGCAGCACTTTCTTTCGTTGCAGACGTTCAACGTGAACCTCACGCAAGTGGTGACGATCGTGATCGTCGGCATCGGCATGACGCTCGTCGTTGCAACAGGCGGCATCGATTTGTCGGTTGGTGCTTCGATGGCGATCGCCGGTGCGCTCGCGCCGATGCTCTTCATGAATATCGACGGGCCACCCGGCGTTCTGCTCGCGTTCACGTTGCCGGTCATCGCCGCTGCCGCGTGCGGCGTCTTCAACGGTTTTCTCGTGACGCGCCTGAACGTGCAGCCGATCGTCGCAACGCTCGTGCTGTTCATCGCGGGACGCGGCATCGCGCAGGTCGTCACCGATGGCAGTCTGCAGGCGTTCAACAATCCGGCGTTTCAGTGGATCGCGCTCGGCAAGGTCGCGGGCGTGCCGTTCCAGATCCTGTTGATGCTCGCGCTCGTCGCGTCGTTCACATGGATCGTGCGCAAGACGCTCTTCGGCAAATACCTGCTCGTGACGGGCGGCAACGAGGATGCCGCGTATCTCTCCGGCATTCCGACCGCGCGCGTGAAAATGATCGCGTACACGGCATGCGCCGCGCTCGCGGGCCTCGCGGGGCTCATTTCGATATCGGTGAATTCATCGTCGGATGCGAACGTCGTGGGTCTGGGCGTCGAACTCGATGCGATCGCGGCGGTGGCGGTCGGCGGCACTGCGCTGACGGGCGGCAAGGCGTACATCACGGGCACGCTGATCGGCGCGCTCATCATTCAGTTATTGCGTTACACGCTACTCGCGCACGGCATTCCGGATGCCGCCGCGCTCGTGCTCAAGGCCGCGATCATCATCGCCGCGGTGTATGTGCAACGCAAGCGAGGCTGACTTTGCCATGAAAAAGAACTTGCCCATTCTGATCGCGCTCGTCGCGTTGCTCGTGCTTGGCGTCATGCGCTATGAGCATTTCCTGTCGGCGTATAACGTGACGTCGTTCTGGCGATACAACTCGATGTTCCTGCTGATATCCATCGGCATGGCGTTCGTGATCATCACGGGGGGCATCGATCTGTCGGTCGGTGCTGTGGCTGCGCTCGCGAGCGTCGTATCGGCGCTGGCGAGCCCGCACGGGGCGTGGGCGGGCGTGATCGCGGGATCGCTCGCCGGGCTCGCGGTAGGCGTGTTGAACGGACTCGTCATCACGCACATGCGGATCCTGCCGTTCATCGTCACGCTGGCGACGAGCCTCGGCGCGCATGGGCTCGCGCTCTTGCTCGGTCATAACGATGCGGTGGCGATATCGTCGGACATGAACTTCGCCGCATTCGGGCAAGGCGATTTTCTGGGTTTGCCGATTCCGGGAATCGTCTGTGCGGCGGCGGCCGTGATCGGTTGGATTGCGTTGCGCAGCTCGCGGTTCGGGCGGCATGCGCTCGCGATCGGCGGCAGCGAAGAAGCTTCGCGATTGATGGGTCTGAATGTCGATCGCACGCTGGTGTTGGTTTATGCAGTTTCCGGCTTGCTCGCCGGCATCGCCGGCGCCATTCTCGCCGCGCAGTTCGGCGCGGGCCAGCCGAACGAGGGCGTCGGCTGGGAGTTGTTCGCGATTTCGGCCGTGGTGCTCGGCGGCACGCGCCTGACAGGCGGCGAAGGTTCCATCGCGATGACGATCGCCGGCGTCGCGCTGCTTGGTCTTGTGTTCAATCTTTTGAACTTCGAAAACGGGCTGGGGTACATCTCGCTTTCCGCTTACTGGCAGTCGGTGATTCGCGGGCTGTTTTTGTTGCTTGTGATCGTGTTGCAGGCGCGCGTTCTGGGTGGGAAGAAGGCGGTGAAGGTGGCACATTGAGGGATGGGGGTGCATGCAGTTGCCCCCGGCGGCGTCGACAAGCCTGCCTGCTGCGCATCAAATAGCTGACGAACGAGAATCGAGCCTCACGAAGTAACGGCAAAAAAAAATCGGCCCGAGCAAAAAATCGCCGGGCCGCGAACCAATCAAGAAAAATCCATCAAGCGTGCCGATGCTCCGGCAGCCTCTCAACCCCCGCATCCTCCCGACGCGTCCCTGACACTGCCTTCGCGCCCGGAATGTCCCGCCCGCGCAGCGAGCATCCCACGGTCTCGGTGACGAACAACAACGCAATGGCGCCGACCGCGCAAGCACCCATCATGTAATACGCCGGAACCAGCGTGCTGCCCGTGCGCCCGATGAGCCAGTCCGTCACCATCGGCGCAGTGCCGCCGAAGATCGACGTCGAAATGTTATAGGCGATCGCCATGCCCGCATAACGCGCCTGCGTCGGAAACATCGCGGGAAACATTGCCGAGATGCTCGCCAGTTGCGGCACATAAAGCAGCCCCAGCACGCCCAGCCCGATCAGCGCGCCCGCGATGCCATGCGACATCAACGTGAACATCGGCACGGCCGCGACGAAGATACCGGCGAGCGAAAGCCACCACACCTTCTTTCGCCCGATGCGATCCGACAGTGCGCCCGCGAACGGCAGCAGCACCATCATCGACAACATGCCGATCAAGGGCAGCAGCAGCGAAAGGTTATCGCTCATGCCGAGTTCCTTCTTCATGAAGGTCGGCATATACGCGAGCAGCACGTAGTTCACCACGTTCAGCGCCACGACCAGCCCGCCCAATTGAAGCAGCGGCTTCCAGTAGCGCGCGAAAAGCTCACCCAAGGGCACGCCCGCATGATGTTCGCGTTCGGACGCTTCGGCGCACTCGCGGAACACCGGCGTATCTTCCATCTTCGAACGCAGATACAGGCCGATCAGACCGAGCGGCGCCGCGACGAGGAACGGCAGGCGCCAGCCCCATGCGTGCATCGCGTCGTTGCCGAGCAGAACCGAGCATCCGAGCATCAGCAATGCGCCGAGCGAGAACCCCGCTAGCGTGCCGAACTCGAGGAAACTGCCGCAAAAGCCGCGCTTGTCATCGGGCGCGTACTCCGCCATGAACGTCGCCGCGCCGCCGTACTCGCCGCCCGTCGAGAAGCCCTGGATCATGCGCAGCGCGACGAGCGCCGCCGGCGCCCATAAGCCGATGCTTCCATACGACGGCAAGAGGCCGACGAGCAGCGTGGCCACCGACATGATGATGATGGTCAGCGCGAGCACATGCTTGCGGCCGAGCCTGTCGCCAAGCGGCCCCCAAAAGAGTCCGCCGAGCGGCCGGACAAGGAAGGAAATCGCAAAGGTCGCGAGCGCGAAGAGGGTGGCCTGCGCGGTGCTGCCGGGAAAAAGCGCCGCCGAAATATAAGTGAGGCCGTAGCTGTAGATGCCGTAGTCGAACCACTCGGTCGCGTTGCCGATGGCCGAGGCCGCCATGGCGCGTCTGATGGGTCCGCGCGCCTGCGCGTCTGGCTTCGTGGATGGTTGCAGGTAACTCATAGTCGTTGTCCGGATGCGTCAGTGACCCGGTGCTGCGCCTGAGTTGCGCGCCACGCACCGCCTTGAGGTCAAGATACAGACGCATGCGGCACGGCTGGCATGTCCTAGGACGATCGCAACGCTGGGGTTTTCCCCGAAACGCGGGCGATTCTTGCCGATCGACCGCGCATACGCGGGGCTATTTACCGCGTTGCTCCGATTCGGGCGGTCGGGCCTGCCGACTGTGTGGATATCCGCGCATCGTGCCGTTTCGTCGACAAGCGTCATAGGACATTAGCAAGCGATGCGATCAGCGCTCCGGATTTGCGATATCCGCCGTGACGATACGTCTGCCGAGTTCTTCGGCGGCGCGCCGCGCATCCTCGCTGGATTCGAACGGGCCGATGGTCTCGCAGCCGTCGAAGGGATAGAGCACGCGCTTGTCCCGTTTGCGAACTACTTTGAGTGTGCCAATGTGCATGCCCGTCGCGTTGACCACATACGACGCGTAGATATCGAAGCCTTCGTAGATTCCGGCTTCGGAGTTGAGTGTGGTTCTAGGCATCGGTCTGGACATGTTCTCGAACGTCGTGGCAGCGTGAGTACGCAATGTGCTTGTGCTGCATCGGTTCAGCAAAAAGCGTTCCGAAGGCCCACGCGGCCCTGCCTTGCGCGCGCGTGCGGCCTTGCTGGAGATGGTGCCGACCATCCCGGTCGCATCGCTCGTCGCGAGCGGCGATGACGACATAGGCGTTCAGCAGGCCGGCGAATTGCTATCGGTGCCGGGCGCGCAATTCGTCGGGCGGATTCCGGAGGAAGTGCAATCGGTCGGCGTGGAGCATGCGGACGAGGCGCACGCGCTGCAGCGCTTTCTCGGGTCGACGCAGGCGCAGGACACGGTGCGCGCAACGGGCCTCGATTCGTCGCCGCGCCCTGAGCGCGTTTGCGGACGGGCCTCACACGCGCAGGGCCGACGCGAAGCGAAGCGTTTTCCGTGCGAGAATTCGAAATCGCCTGCGCGCCGTGCAAACGCGGCGCGCGGGCGATTCGAGCGTTAATTCGGGCATTGCCGCCACATGACGTCGCCGCATCGAGAGACCGGGCGAGGAGACCAAGCGTCGATGAAAGCTGACAATCTGATCGCGGATACGAGGATGGACGGTCTCGACCCGAGCTTCCTCCTGGGCGGCGGCGAAATGGGCGCGCTCATCCGTGCGCTCGACTGGACGCAAACGGCGCTCGGCGCGCCCGAGCACTGGCCGCAAAGTCTCAAGACGGCCATCCGCATCATGCTCACCTCCCGCCAGCCGATCTGGGTCGGCTGGGGCCCCGACCTGCTCTTCTTCTACAACGACGCGTACAAGTCGATCATCGGCGGCAAGCATCCGCAAGCACTCGGCCGGCCGACCTCGGTCGTGTGGCGCGAAATCTGGAACGAGATCGGTCCGCTGCTCGACACCGCGCTCGCGGGCGTCGAAGGCACGTACGTCGAACAGAAGCTCCTCATCATGGAGCGCAACGGCTTTCCGGAAGAAACGTATTACACGTTCTCCTACAGCCCGATTCCCGACGATCGCGGCGGCGCGGGCGGCATCATCTGCGCGAACAGCGACGACACGCAACGCGTGCTCGGCGAGCGCCAGTTGAACGTGCTGCGCGAGCTGGCGGCATCGGCGGCCGACGCGCGCACCTGGCGCGAAGCGTGCGAACGGTCGATGAGCGCGTTGCAGACGGCGTCGCGCGACATGCCTTTCGCGCTGCTCTATGCCGTCGAGCCGGGCGGCGATACGGCGACGCTCGTCAGCGCGTGCGGCATCGAGCCGGAGCATCGCGCCGCGCCCGCGGTCCTGCATGCCGCGCGCCAGAACCCGTGGCCCTTCCAGGACGTGCTGCGCGACAACGAGGCACGCATCGTCACGAACCTGGATCGCATCATCGATGCGCCTCTGCCCACCGGCGCATGGAGCGTCGCGCCGGCGAGCGCCGTGATCGTGCCCATCGCGCCTTCGGGCGAAACCGGTCCCGCGTGCGTGCTGATCGCCGCGCTCAATCCCTATCGGCTGTTCGACGATGGCTATCGCGCCTTCATGAATCTGGTCGCGAGCCAGATCGGCGCGGCGATCGGCTACGCGCACGCCTACGACGAAGAGCGCCGGCGCGCCGAAGCACTCGCCGAAATCGACCGCGCGAAGACCACGTTCTTCTCCAATATCAGCCACGAGTTCAGGACGCCGCTCACGCTGATGCTCGGCCCGCTCGAAGAACTGCTCACGAGCCCCGACCGCGTGAGCCGGGAAGACATGCGCGTCGTCGAGGTCATGCATCGCAATGGCTTGCGGCTCCTGAAGCTCGTCAACGCACTGCTCGACTTCTCGCGCATCGAGGCCGGGCGCATCGAGATTCATCGCCAGCCGACAGACATCGCCGTGTTCACCGCCGAGCTCGCCTCGCTCTTTCGCTCGGCGATCGAATCGGCCGGCCTGCGCCTCGAGATCGACATCGGATCGACGCCCGTGATCGCGAACATCGACCGCGACATGTGGGAAAAGATCGTGATGAACCTGCTGTCGAACGCGTTCAAGTTCACGTTCGACGGCTTCATCCGGATTTCGCTGCACGCGAACGCGGAGCACGGCATCGAACTGAGCGTGCGCGATACCGGCATCGGCATTCCGGAACAGGAGCTCGCGCGCGTGTTCGAGCGCTTTCATCGCGTCGCGGGTGCGGCGGGCCGTTCGATGGAAGGCAGCGGCATCGGTCTCGCGATGGTGCAGGAGCTCGTCAAGCTGCATGGCGGCACGATCCGCGTGGACAGCACGTCCGGCCACGGCGCGTGCTTCACCGTGACCTTGCCCGCCCCGCTCGAGCCCGCGCTCGACGCGCCCGGCGCGCCGCATGCCGAGGCGAGCAATCGCGCCCGGTCGTATGTCGATGCCGCCATGCGCTGGATGCCTGACGCGGATGAGCAGCCGGTCGCCGAGAGCGAGGAAGACACGCCGCTCGGCGCGACGGCAACCGCCGAGCCGACGCCCGCGGACGCGCTGCCGGGCCGCGTGCTCATAGTCGACGACAACGCCGACCTGCGCGACTACATGCGCCGCATGCTGAGCGCGGCAGGCCACGACGTGAGCGTCGCCGCCGATGGCGAGGCCGCGCTCGCGATGGCGCGTTCCGTGCGTCCCGAGGTGATCGTCTCCGACGTGATGATGCCGCGCCTCGACGGCTTCGCGCTCCTGCAGGCGGTGCGCGAGGACGAGGCGCTGCGCGACACGCCGGTCGTGCTGCTGTCGGCGCGCGCGGGCGAGGAGGCGCGCGTTGGCGGCCTCGAAGCGGGCGCGGACGACTATCTGACCAAGCCCTTCCCCGCGCGCGAACTGGTCGCGCGCGTGTCGAGCAATCTGCGCCTCGCGCGATTGCGTCGCGCGACCGAGCAGAAGCTGCGTGACGAATCGCGCACGCTGGAGATCCTCAACCGCGTCGGCACGGCGGTCGCGGGGGAGCTCGAGCTGAGCCGCGCGGTGCAGATCGTCGTCGATGCCGCGACCGAGCTGACGGGCGCCGCCTTCGGCTCGTTCTTCTACAACGTGCTCGACGACAAGGGCGCACGCTATACCCTTTACGCGCTGTCGGGCGTGCCCAAGGACACGTTCGACCGGTTCCCGATGCCGCGCAACACCGCCGTGTTCGGTCCGACCTTTGCGGGCGAAGGCATCGTGCGCTCGGACGACATCACGAAAGATCCACGCTACGGCCACAACGCGCCGCATCACGGCATGCCCAAAGGCCATCTCGCCGTGTGCAGCTATCTCGCCGCGCCGGTCATCTCGCGCACGGGCGAAGTGCTCGGCGGGCTCTTCTTCGGACATCCTGAGCCGGGCGTATTCACGGAGCGCGCTGAGCGGATTCTCACAGGCATCGCATCGCAGGCGGCGATCGCCATCGACAATGCGCGTCTCTATCAGGCGGCGCAGGACGAGATCGCGGAACGCACGAAGGCGCAGGCGGCGCTGCGCGATCTGAACGAGACGCTGGAGCGCCGTGTGGCCGATGCCGTCGCCGACCGCGACCGCCTGTGGGAACTGAGCGAGGACCTGTTCTTCGTCGCGAGCTTCGAGGGCGCGCTGCTGCGCGTGAGTCCTTCATGGACGACGGTGCTCGGCTTCGATTCGCATCGCCTGCATTCGCACACGGTGATGGACCTCGTGCATCCGGACGACGTTCACGCGGCCACCGCCGAACTCGGCAGCCTGCGTGCGAACGGCGTGCCGGTGCGCTACGAATGCCGGCTGAGCCGCTCGGATGGCGGCTGGCGCTGGATCGCGTGGACGGTATCGCTCGACCCGCGCACGCGGCGCATTCACGGCGTGGGCCGCGACGTCACGGCGGATCGCGAAACCGCCGAGGCGCTGCGTCAGGCCGAGGAAGCGCTGCGCATGGCGCAGAAAATGGAAGCGATCGGCAAGCTGACGGGCGGCGTCGCGCACGACTTCAACAATCTGCTGCAAGTGATCGGCGGCAATCTGCAATTGCTCGCGAAGGACGTCGCCGGCGAGGACAAGCCGGAGCAGCGCGTGAGGAACGCGCTCGCGGGCGTCGCGCGCGGCGCGAATCTCGCATCGCAGCTACTCGCATTCGGCAGACGGCAGCCGCTCGCGCCGAAGGTCGTGAATCTGGGCCGCTTCGTGCGCGGCCTCGACGACATGTTCCGGCGCGCACTCGGCGATGGCATCGAAATCGAGACCATCGTGTCGGGCGGTTTGTGGAATACGCTCGTCGATCCGTTTCAGGTCGAGAACGCACTGCTCAATCTCGCGATCAACGCGCGCGATGCGATGAACGGTCACGGAAAGCTCACGATCGAAGCGGGCAATGCATCGCTCGACGAAGCCTACGCAATGCGCCACGCCGAGGTGTCGCCCGGCCAGTATGTGATGGTCGCCGTGACGGACACGGGCTCGGGGATGTCGCCCGAAGTGCAGGAACGCGCGTTCGAGCCGTTCTTCACGACCAAGCGCGAGGGTCAGGGCACGGGTCTCGGGCTGTCGATGGTGTACGGCTTCGTCAAGCAATCCGGCGGGCACGTGAAGGTGTACAGCGAGGAAGGACACGGCACGACGGTGCGCATCTATCTGCCGCGCGCGCGTGAGGAAGAAGACCTTGAAGCCAATATCGACGCCGGTCCGGCCAAAGGCGGCAGTGAAACGATTCTCGTGGTCGAGGACGATGAAGAAGTGCGCGCGACCGTCGTCGAGATGCTCGCGGATCTCGGGTATCGCGTGTTGCGGTCGAAGGATGCGCAGAGCGCGCTTGCGATCGTCGAGAGCGGCGTGCGTATCGATCTGCTCTTCACCGATGTCGTCATGCCGGGGCCGTTGCGCAGCACGGAGCTTGCGCGCAAGGCGCGCGAACGCGTGCCGGGCATCGCGGTGCTGTTCACGTCGGGCTATACGGATAATGCGATCGTTCACGCGGGGCGGCTCGATGAAGGCATCGATCTGTTGAGCAAGCCTTATACGCATGAAGCTTTGGCGCGCAAGGTGCGGCATGTGCTCGGCCAAGCCGGGCACACCTCGGCGGCCGCGGTGGCGGACATCGACACGGGTGTGCCGCGTAACGCCCCGGACGATGCGCTGTCGCGCATGCGCGTGCTGTTCGTCGAAGACAACGAACTGGTGCGCACGAGCACCGCTGAGATGTTGCGCACGTTCGGACTGGATCTGATCGATGCGGGCAGCGTTGACGAGGCGCTCGCTTTGTTGCGCGAGCATCGCTTCGAATTGCTGCTGACGGATGTGGATCTTGCGGGGCAATCCGGCGTGGAGCTGGCGATCGCCGCGTGTCGCGGTGCGCCGCAGCTAGGCGTCGTATTCGTGACCGGCTACGATCTCGCGCTCAGCGACGACGAGCGCCGCGCCTTGCCGAGGTCCGTTCAGGTGCGCAAGCCTTTCGACCCGCTGGCGTTGATCAATGCGTTGAATGCGGCCGTGGCGAGGTAAGCGATTGCCCCTGCGACGCATCGCCTGAGGGACATGAGCGTCTTGCTTGAATGAAGCCTGTGTGCTTCGCTCATGTCCCTTTCTTCCGCGCAGCGCCGAATCAGCCCGCGCGGCGTTTTCTCACGGCTTGCGCAAGCAGTTCGAGCACCGGCTCGCTCTGCGTCCAGCCGAGGCACGCGTCGGTGATCGACACGCCGTGCTTGAGCGGCACGCCCGGCTCGAGATCCTGACGGCCCTCTTCCAGATGACTCTCGATCATCACGCCGGTGATGCGCCGCTCGCCCGCTTCCAGTTGCCGCGCGATGTCCTGCGCGACATCCACCTGGCGCAGATGCGACTTGTTCGAGTTGGCGTGCGAACAATCGATCATCACCTGCTCGCGCTGGCCGAGCTTCGTCAATGCGCCGCACGCCGCCGCAACGCTTTGCGCGTCATAGTTCGGCCCCTTCTTGCCGCCGCGCAGAATGACATGGCAGTCGTCGTTGCCGCGCGTCTCGAAGATCGCGGCCATGCCCATCTTCGTCATGCCCATGAACGCGTGGCTCGCGCGTGCCGCGACGATCGCGTCCGCCGCGACCTGCACGCCGCCGTCGGTGCCGTTCTTGAAGCCGATCGGGCACGAGAGACCCGATGCAAGCTGACGATGGCTCTGGCTCTCGGTCGTGCGCGCGCCGATCGCGCCCCACGCGATCAGATCGGCGATGTATTGCGGGCTCAGCAGATCGAGAAACTCGGTTGCGGTCGGAAGCCCCAGGCCGCTGATGTCGAGCAGCAGTTCGCGCGCGCGACGCAGGCCTTCGTTGATGCGGAAGCTGCCGTCCAGACGCGGATCGTTGATATAGCCCTTCCAGCCTACCGTGGTGCGCGGCTTTTCGAAGTACACGCGCATCACGATGAAGAGATCGTCGCGCAGCCGGTCCGCGACCTGCTTCAGGCGCTGCGCGTATTCCATCGCCTGATCGTGATCGTGGATGGAGCACGGGCCGACGACCACGACGAGGCGGTCATCGCGGCCATGCAATATGTTCGCGATGGCCGCGCGGCTTTCCTCCACGAGCGTCTGCACGCCGGGCGTCACAGGCAGTTCGTCGAGCAGCAAGGCCGGCGAGATCAGCGGACGCACGGCGCCGATGCGCGTATCGTCGATGCGGGTCGTGTCTTGCGTGGAGTCGGCCACGCCTGCCTCCTGATCGCGGGAGGGATTGTCGATGCGGGTCAAGATAGGCTCCGTCATGCGTGATTGATGCAAAATTCAGGGATCTATGCGTGTTTTCCGCGAGGTAACCCGGGCGCGGCGCAAACATCCATTATCGCACCTGCGGCAGCCCGCTCGCCCGATCGTGCGTATGATGAAGACGCCACGACACAATCAAAGGGAGTAGATCATGCGCATCGAAACGTCATTCCTGTTCGACCTCGACGGCACGCTCGTCGATAGCGTCTATCAGCACGTGCTCGCGTGGAAGGAAGCGCTCGACGCGGAAGGCATCGAATTGTCCGTGTGGCGCATTCATCGCAAGATCGGCATGAGCGGCGGGCTCTTCACGAATCAGTTGTTGCGCGAGACGCATGGCGAGATCAGCGCGGATCGCGTCGAGCGGCTGCGTCAATTGCATGCAGAAGCCTACAAGCGGCTGCGCGTGCAGGTATGCCCGCTGCCGGGGGCGCGCGAACTGCTCGAAGCGCTCACGCAGGCAGGGACGAAATGGGCCATCGCGACGAGCGGACGCATGGAGACCGCACAGGTCAATCTCGAAGCATTGGGCGTCGATCCTTCGAAGCAAGTGGTCATCACCCGTGACATGGTGAAGTACGCGAAGCCCGATCCCGACCTCTTCCTTGCCGCTGCCGCGCGCCTGAACGTGCCGATCGAGCATACGGTCGTCGTCGGCGACAGCATCTGGGACATGCTGGCCGCGCGCCGATGCCGCTCGCTCGGCGTCGGCCTGCTCTCGGGCGGTTATGGCAGCGACGAACTGGAGCGCTCGGGCGCCTTGCGCGTGTACGAAGATCCTGCGGATCTGCTGCTGCATCTCGATGAAGTCGCGGCGCGTCCGTGAGATGATCGCGCGCATGACCTCCTCTTCTCTCATCGATATTCGTCCCTGGGACGACGCGCATCTCTACACGTTACGCAATGCATCCGGCATGCGCGTCGAGATCAGCGATCTGGGCGCGACGCTCGTCTCATGGCTCGCGCCCGACCGTGAAGGACATTTCGCCGATGTGCTGCTCGGTCACGACACGCCCGCCGACTATCTGAACGGCAGCGCGTTCATGGGCGCGATCATCGGGCGCTGGGCCAACCGCATCCGCGATGGGCGCTTCCTGCTCGACGGCCTTGCGTATCAGGTCGAGCGCAATGAAAGCGCCAATCATCTGCATGGCGGCTCGGCGGGTTTTCATCGGCAGATGTGGCGCGTGGACGTGGCCGATGACGCGCTCGTCATGACGCTGCATTCGCCTTCGGGCGCGGCGGGCTTTCCCGGCAATCTCGATGTGACCGTGCGTTATGCACTGAACGACGCGGGCATGCTATCGATCGATTACGAAGCGCGCACCGATGCGCCGACGCCCGTCAGCCTCACGAACCATGCGTACTTCAATCTGGGCAATGACGCGAGCATTCGCGATCATGAAATATCGATTGCATCGGATACGTTTCTCGCGATCGATGCGAAGTCGATTCCCGTTGCACTCGAAGCGGTAACGAACAGCGTGTTCGATTTGCGCGAGCCTGCATCGATCGGGACGCGTCTCGATGCATCTCATCCGCAACTCGCGCTCGCGGGCGGCTTCGACCATTGCTATGTATTCGACGGCAACGCAAACGAACCGCGCACGGTCGCCGTGCTGTTCGACCCGTCGAGCGGACGCGAGCTGAGCGTCGCAACGGATGCGCGCGGCTTGCAGTTCTACTCGGGGAATTATCTGGAAGGCGTGCCCGCTCGCGATGGTTCGCGCTATCGCAAGCATGCTGGGCTGTGTCTCGAAGCGGGTGGCTTTCCCGACGAGATCAACATGGACGGCGAGCGCGCCGTCCTGCGTCCCGGCGCGGTGTATCGTCAGCGCACGCGCTATACGTTGCGCGTGCGCTGACCGGCAATCAGAAGAGGTTGCGCAAGCCGATCGACACGCCGGTCTGATTCGAGCGGCCCGGCAATTCGACATCGGCCGCGCCCGTCACCTTGTTGAAGTCGATGGTGCCATACACTTCGGTGCGCTTCGACAGCGCATACTCCGCCAGCGCCACACCTGTGTAGCGATTGCCGCTGCCCGTCGCGCCGCCGCCGATGGCCGCGTTCTTCATGTGGTCGTAGTAGAACGCGCCCGTGAGCAACAGCGCCGGCGTGACCTGATACGTGATGCCCGCGAACGGACCGTCGTCGCGGCGGCCCGAGCCCTTCAGAATATCCGTGCCCGACGCGAGGCCGCGCTGCTGCAGGATGCTGTCGACAAAGCCGGTGTCGTCGGTCGAATGCAGATAGCCGACATAGAGCTTCGCCGCGCCGACCGTATAGACCGCGTTCGCGTTCCAGATCTTCTGCTTGTTCGATGAGTTGTCGCTGTTCTGCTGATAGCCGCCGCCGATGGACAGCGGACCCATCGCATACGACGCCGTGAAGCCGTACATGTTGCCCGCGCCCATATGGCCCGGCACCTGACCCGAGAAGCCGCCGGCGCCGGTCGATGTGTAGTTCGTGCCGAACGAGTACATCGCGCCGAGCGTCAGGCCCGCGAACGTGCCGTTGTACTTCACCGCGTTATCCGCATAGAGTCCCGCGCCGAGTGCAACCGGCAGCCATGCGTTCTCGAAGTAATTGCCGACGGTGAGCGGATCGTAAGTGTCGCCGAGCATATCGAAGAGCGGCGTCTTCTGACGGCCGAGCGTCAGCGTGCCATAGCCGCTCGAAAGACCGACATAGGCCGCGCGGTTGAATGCGCGCGCGCTGTCGGCGTACTGGCCGTTCTCCAGTTCCACACCGCTTTCCAGCCGGAAGATCGCCTTCAGGCCGCCCCCGAGATCTTCATCGCCCTTCAGACCGAAACGGCTGTTGGTGATGGCGCCGTTCGTCATGAACACCTTGCCGTCGTTGTTGGCGTTGGCGTTCGTGAGATAACGCACGCTGACGTCGGCGACCCCATAGAGCGTGACCGAGCTTTGCGCGAATGCGGATTGACAGGCGAGCGCGATGACCGATGCCCCCATACCTGCGATGGCACGCGATGTGATTGTCTTCATGATGTGTTGTGAGCGTCTATTTATTAGCGATTTTTGATCGACTTCCATGCGTCGCCTTTCAGTTCACTGTCTGAACGAAAGCAGCGTCGCGTGACGCATGAAAGCACGCGGATTTTTAACACATCAATTGTCGCGATGCGTGGCTTCGTGCAATACGTGTGGTGTTTTATGCAACAGGCGCAAGTGTTTAGCTTCGCAAGACGCGCTTCACACTTTCGCCTGCATGGGCTCGGACGGCACCGCTTCGAGGAGCACTCGCGTTACATGCGCTGAATCAGTAATACCGATAGAGACGGTCATGCGAAAACGTCATCAATGATCCGCGATGCTTTCAGACAGCTTGCGCGATGAACTCGCGCAGCCACCGATGCGCCGGATCGCGATGCACGCGTTCGTGCCAGTACATCGACATCTCGTAGCCGGGAATATCGACGGGCGGCGCGACGATGCGCAACTCGGGCCAGTGCTTCGCGAGCCTGAGCGGTTGCATCGAAACGAGATCGGTCGTCGCAAGCACGGAACGTACGAACAGGAAGTGCGGCACGGACAGCGCCACATGCCGCTTCATGCCGAGCGTCGCGAGCGCGGCATCCGTGGGACCGGAGAACCCGCCGCCATCGGGCGACACGATCACGTGGTCGAGCGCGCAGAACTGCGCGAGCGTCGGCCGCCGTTTCAATCGCGGATGATCCTTGCGCCCCACGAGCACATAGCTTTCCGTGAAGAGCGCCTGCTGGTGAAAGCCGGCGGTCTCAGGCGATGCAATGTGAAACGCAAGGTCGATCTCGCCGTTCTCCGCCTGCTTCGCGAGCCGCGGCGGCATGATTTCGAGCACCGCGATGCGCGTACGCGGCGCGGCCGCGCGCAAGCCGCTCAACGCAGGCAGAAGCACGGTCGATTCAGTGTAGTCGGTGGCGGCGATGCGCCATGTTTTGTCGGCGGACGCGGGGTCGAATGCGGCTTGCGGCGACACCGCGCGTTCGAGCGACGCCAGCGCTTCGCGCAACGGCTCGCGCAGGCTTTCGGCGCGCGCCGTCGGCCGCATGCCCCGTGGTCCGGGCAACAACAAGGGATCGTCGAAGATATCGCGCAGCTTGGCGAGATGCACGCTCACGGACGGCTGCGAAAAATGAAGTCGCTCGGCTGCACGCGTGACGTTCTGCTCGGCGAGCAGGACATCGAGCGTGACGAGCAGATTGAGATCGAGTCTTCTCAAGATATTATTCATGGCAATGCCTGCAATGTCGGATATTCATTTCCAATATACCCGCTCGGTCTTTAAGCTGGCCTCCATGTCTGTATCGAACTGGAGAATGCCTTATGAATGTGCTGATCGTGTATGCCCATCCGGAACGCCGCTCGCTGAACGGCGCCATCAATGATTTCACCGTCGAAGGCCTGCGGGCCAATGGCCACGACGTGCAAGTTTCCGACCTGTACGCGATGAACTGGAAAGCCGCGCTCGACGCCAACGACATCCGCGAACGCAACCGCGACGCGCCGTTCCATGCGAGCCTCGATTCGAAGCATGCGTTCGAGAACGGTTTGCAAAGCCGCGATATCGAGATCGAGCAGGACAAGCTGCGCTGGGCCGATGCCCTGATCCTGCAATTCCCGATGTGGTGGTTCTCGATGCCCGCGATCATGAAGGGCTGGGTCGAGCGCGTGTATGCGTATGGCTTCGGCTATGGGGTGGGCGAGCACTCGGACACGCACTGGGGCGATCGCTACGGCGAAGGCATGATGGCGGGCAAGCGCGCGATGATCGTCGTCACGACTGGCGGCTGGGAGTCGCATTACGGTCCGCGCGGCATCAACGGTCCGATCGAGGATATCCTGTTTCCGATCCAGCATGGCGTGCTGTTTTATCCCGGATTCGACGTGCTGCCGCCTTTTGTCGTCTATCACACGAGTACGATGGACGGCGCGCGTCTGGATGCAACTTTCCATAAGTTGGGCCAGCGTCTCGACCGGCTCTTTGACGACACGCCCATCGCGTTTCGCAAGCAGAATCACGGCGATTACGCGATTCCCCGCCTCACGCTGCGCGACGAACTCGCCGCGGGACAGAGCGGATTCGGGGCGCACATCGACTCAGGCGGCACGCGCGAAACACGGCTAATAGAAGGTCGATAGGTATTCGCCGGATGCCATTGCGTCCAACGCATAAGCATTTTTTAGCGAAAGTCCCCGACTCACTCTAAGATTGATCCTTCGACGCGCAACGCGACACCAACGGAGGATGACATCGAATGCTGACGATCTGGGGCAGAGCCAACTCGGTCAATGTGCAGAAAGTGCTGTGGTGCTGCGATGAAGTGGGCCTTGCGTACGAGCGAATCGACGCCGGCCTGCAATTCGGGCGCAACAACGAACCCGGCTATCTCGAGATGAACCCGATGGGCCGCGTGCCCACGCTGGTCGATGGCGATTTCGTGCTGTGGGAATCGAATTCGATCATCCGTTATCTCGCGATGCAGTACGGCGCGGCCAGCACGCTCTACCCCGCCGAGCCGAAGGTCCGGGCAAGCGCTGACCGCTGGCTCGACTGGGCACTCTCCACGCTGCAACCGGCCGAACGCCCTCTTTTCTGGGGCTATATCCGCACGAGCGCGGCGGATCGCGACGTCGGGCAACTCGCCGCCGCTGCGAACGAAGTTGAAAAGCTCTGGCGCCTCGTCGATGCGCATCTGAAAGGCCGCGACTATCTCGAAGGCAACACGTTCACCCTCGCCGATCTCGTCATTGCCGCCTATGCGCGCCGCTGGTTCGGCATCGCCGAGCTCGTGCGGCCCGCGCTCCCCGAGCTCGAACGCTGGTATATAGGCATTACCCAACGCGCGGGTTTTCAGCGTTATGTGTCGCCTGAATTGACCTGAACCGGGACGCATCGCCATGACAATCGAACTGCATACGTGGAACACGCCCAACGGACGCAAGATCAGCGTCGCGCTGGAGGAAATGCAACTGCCCTACACCGTGAAGACAGTGAACATCACGAAGGGCGAGCAGCATGCACCCGACTTTCTGCGCATCAGCCCGAACAACCGCATTCCGGCGATTGTCGATCCGGACGGCCCCGACGGCCAGCCGATCAGCATCTTCGAATCCGGCGCGATCCTGCTCTATCTCGGTGAGAAGACCGGCAAGTTCCTGCCCGCGAGCCTGCGCGAGCGCGTGCCCGTGCTCGAATGGCTGATGTGGCAGATGGGCGGCTTCGGCCCGATGCCGGGACAGGTGCATCACTTCCGCATGGTCGAGGCGGAATGCGATCGGCGCTATGCGCTGAAGCGCTATTCCGATGAAACGCGCCGTCTGTATGGCGTGCTCGACAAGCGTCTCGCGCAGGTGGAATACGTGGCGGGCGTATTATCAGTTGCCGATTTCGCGATTCTCGGCTGGGCGTGGCGGCATGAACGTCATCAGGTCTCGCTCGACGATTACCCCAGCGTCAAGCGCTGGTATGAAGCGCTGTTTGCGCGCCCGGGCGTCAAACGCGGCTTCGAGGTGAAGCTCGACGATCTCGTCTGACGGAACCGGATCGCAGCGCCAGCGTCAGTCGTGTGTAAGGCTCGCGGGCATAATCGAAGAAAGCGCATCGAAAAGCGCGCACAGGAGACGACGATGACAGCCGGCATGTACGACGATGGCCTTCCCAAGACGGCCGCCAATTTCGCGGCGCTGACGCCGCTCATGTTCATCGAGCGCGCGGCATCCGTGTATCCGACGCGCCCCGCGATCGTGCACGGCGAGGTGCGGCGCAACTGGGCCGATACCTACGCGCGTACGCGGCGGCTCGCGTCGGCGCTCGCGGCGCGTGGCATCGGTCCCGGCGATACCGTCGCCGCGATGCTGCCGAACACGCCCGAAATGGTCGAAGCGCACTTCGGCGTGCCGATGACGGGCGCCGTGCTCAACACGCTCAACACGCGGCTCGACGCCGCCACGCTCGCCTTCATGCTCGCGCATGGCGAAGCGAAAGCCGTGATCGTCGATCGCGAGTTCGCCGACGTCATGCTCCAAGCCTTGAAAGACGTGCCGCAAGACGTGCTCGTCATCGATGTCGACGATTCGCAGTACACGGGCGAGGGGGAGCGCATCGGCGAAATCGAGTATGAAGCGTTGCTCGCGAGCGGCGATCCGGCATACGAATGGTCGCCGCCATCGGACGAATGGAACGCCATCTGTCTGAACTACACGTCGGGGACGACGGGCAATCCGAAGGGCGTCGTCTATCACCATCGCGGCGCGTACACGAATGCGGTCAGCAATATCCTCGAATGGGACATGCCGAAGCATGCCGTGTACTTGTGGACACTGCCGATGTTCCATTGCAACGGCTGGTGCTTCCCGTGGACCGTGGCCGCCCGCGCGGGCGTGAACGTGTGCCTGCGCCGCGTCGATGCGAAGGCCATCTTCGATCTCATTCGCAACGAAGGCGTCACACATTACTGCGGTGCGCCGATCGTGCAGAACCTGCTCGTCAACGCACCCGACGAGATGAAAGCCGGCATCGAGCAGAAGGTTCACGCGATGGTCGCGGGCGCCGCGCCGCCCGCCGCGATGATCGAAGGCATGGAGCGCATGGGCTTCGAGCTGACTCACGTCTACGGCCTCACCGAGGTCTATGGACCGGCCACGGTCTGTCCGCAGCAGGCCGAATGGAGCGCGCTCGATATCGGCGAACGCGCGCGGCTCAATGCGCGGCAAGGCGTGCGCTATCACCTGCAGGATGCCGTGACCGTGCGCGATCCGCTTTCGATGGAACTCGTGCCTTCGGACGGCGAGACGATCGGCGAGATCATGTTTCGCGGCAACATCGCGATGAAGGGCTATCTGAAGAACCCTGCTGCGACCGAAGAAGCGTTTCGCGGCGGCTGGTTCCATACAGGCGATCTCGCGGTGGCCTATCCCGATGGCTACGTGCGCATCAAGGATCGCAGCAAGGACATCATCATCTCGGGCGGCGAGAACATATCGAGCATCGAAGTGGAGGATGTGCTGTACCGGCATCCTGCCGTGCTTGCCGTGGCGGTCGTCGCGAAACCCGATACGCGCTGGGGCGAAACGCCATGCGCGTTCGTCGAGCTGAAGTCCGGTGCGCAAGTCAGTGCGGAGGATTTGATCGCGCATTGCAAAAAGCATCTCGCGGGCTTCAAGGTGCCACGCGCGATCGAGTTCTGCGAGTTGCCGAAAACGTCCACCGGCAAGATTCAGAAGTTCGAACTGCGCAAGCGCGCGGGCTCGGTCGCCGCGATCGACGTTTGAAGGAGAGCATGAGCATGAGCGAACTCGTTCTGATCGAACGCGATGCGTATGACACCAACGGCGTCGTCAAACTCACACTGAATCGGCCCGATGCGTTCAACGCATTATCGGAAGCCATGCTCGAAGCGCTCGAACAAGGGCTGAAGGAGATCGCCGGATCGGATGCGCGTGTCGTCGTGCTCGCGGGCGCGGGACGCGCGTTCTGCGCAGGCCACGATCTGAAAGAGATGCGCGCTGAACCCGCGCTCGACTACTATCGCGAGCTTTTCGCGCGCTGCTCGCGCATGATGCTGACGATCCAGCGCATGCCGCAACCGGTGATCGCGCGCGTGCATGGCATTGCCACCGCGGCGGGCTGCCAACTGGTCGCAATGTGCGATCTCGCGGTGGCATCGAGCGACGCGCGTTTCGCCGTGTCGGGCGTGAATCTCGGGCTTTTCTGCGCGACGCCGGGCGTGCCGCTGTCGCGCAACGTATCGCGCAAGGCCGCGTTCGAGATGCTTTTTACCGGCGAGTTCATCGATGCAGCCACCGCGCGCGAACGCGGCCTCGTGAATCGCGTCGCGTCGCCAGTCGAACTCGACGATGCCGTTCGCACGCTTGCCGCGACCATCGCCGCCAAGCCGCGCGAAGCAGTAGCGGCGGGCAAGGGTTTGTTCTATCGGCAACTCGAAACCGGCATCGAAGCTGCATACGCACTCGCATCGGAAACGATGGCCTGCAACATGATGCAGGACGCCACGCTCGAAGGAACGCAGGCGTTCATCGAGAAGCGTCCGCCGCGATGGGACTGAATCGCTTAGCTCACGTGCTCGACCGGATGTTTTTCGAGCCACGCGTTCTGTTCATCGCTATATAAGCGCGAGCGCGTGAGAAAGCGCAAACCTGACGGACGCTCCAGCGAAAACATGCCGCCGTTGCCCGGCACGGCATCGATGATGAGCTGCGTGTGCTGCCAGTACTCGTACTGAGATTCGGTCATGTAGAACGGCACGCCGCCGATCGCGCCGAGCTTGACGTCCGAGCCGCCCACCATGAATTCGCTGACCGGAAAGCACATCGGGGCGCTGCCGTCGCAGCATCCGCCGGATTGATGGAACAGCACCTCGCCGTGCTCGGCCTTCAGCTTTTCGATCAAGTCGATCGCGGCGGGCGTCGCGGTCACGCGCTGCACTTCCTGTTCGCTCATGATGTCCCCGTTGTTCGAGCCGGCCGCCGTCGCAAAGGACGGCGGCCCCGCAGGCTTTAGAAGAAGCCGAGCGGCTTGTCGCTGTAGCTGACGAGCATGTTCTTCGTCTGCTGATAGTGATCGAGCATCATCTTGTGATTCTCACGTCCGATGCCCGACTGCTTGTAGCCGCCGAACGCCGCGTGCGCCGGATACGCGTGATAGCAGTTGGTCCATACGCGTCCCGCCTGAATCGCGCGGCCGAAGCGATACGCGCGTGTGCCATCGCGCGTCCATACGCCCGCCCCGAGACCGTAGAGCGTATCGTTCGCGATTTCGAGCGCCTCTTCCTCGGTCTTGAAAGTCGTCACCGACAGCACCGGCCCGAAGATTTCCTCCTGGAAGATGCGCATCTTGTTGTGGCCTTTGAAGACCGTCGGCTTGATGTAGTAGCCGTTCTTCAGCTCGCCATCGAACGTCGCGCGCTCACCGCCTGAGAGGCACTCCGCGCCTTCCTGCTTACCGAGATCGATGTACGACAGGATCTTCTGGAGCTGCTCCTGCGATGCCTGCGCGCCGATCATCGTCTTCGTGTCGAGCGGATGCCCCTGCGCGATCGCCGCGACGCGCTTCAACGCGCGTTCCATGAAGCGCTCATAGATCGATTCCTGCACAAGCGCGCGCGACGGGCACGTGCACACTTCGCCCTGGTTCAGCGCGAACATGGTGAAGCCTTCGAGGGCCTTGTCGAAGAAGCTGTCGTCGGCGCTCAGCACATCCTCGAAGAAGATGTTCGGGCTCTTGCCGCCGAGTTCGAGCGTCACGGGAATCAGGTTCTGGCTCGCGTACTGCATGATGAGGCGGCCGGTCGTGGTCTCGCCGGTGAACGCGATCTTCGCGATGCGCTTGTTCGATGCGAGCGGCTTGCCCGCTTCCAGACCGAAGCCGTTCACGACGTTGAGCACGCCCGGCGGCAGCAGATCTTCGATCACCTCGAGCAGCACGAGAATCGACGCGGGCGTCTGCTCCGCCGGCTTCAGCACGACGCAGTTGCCGGCGGCGAGCGCGGGCGCGAGCTTCCATACGGCCATCAGAATCGGGAAGTTCCACGGAATGATCTGCCCGACGACGCCGAGCGGCTCATGGAAGTGATACGCGACCGTATCGTGATCGATCTCGGAGATGCCGCCTTCCTGCGAACGCGCCGCGCTCGCGAAATAGCGGAAGTGATCGATCGCGAGCGGAATGTCCGCGGCCATCGTCTCGCGCAGCGGCTTGCCGTTGTCGATGGACTCCGCGAGCGCGAGACGCGACAGGTTCTGCTCCATGCGATCGGCGAGCTTCAGCAGAAGGTTCGCGCGGTCGGTGACGGATGTCCTGCCCCACGACGTCTTCGCCGCGTGCGCCGCGTCGAGCGCGGCTTCGATATCGGCTTCGCGCGAACGCGGGATCGACGTGAAGGGCTCGCCGGTGATCGGCGAGATGTTGTCGAAATACTCGCCGCCCGCGGGCGGCATCCACTTGCCGCCGATGAAGTTGCCGTACTGCTTCTTGTAGGGGTATTCGGTGCTCAGGAACTGCATCTCTGCGTGATTCATTTGTGTGTGCTCCTCGCATGTCGACGTGAATGGGCCGGTACTGCATGTGTCCGGCGCCGGTCGCTCTTGATTGCGAGTTCCATGCCATCGCGCGCGCGATGTCGCAAGCGGCGCGCAAGCCGCATCGGCATGCGGTTTCGGGGCGCATCGTCAGGGTTTATACGAGGCCGATGTGAACTGTTCACATTCAGAACACCTGCTCCCACCTGTAGCGATGCGACGCAACGCAGATCGCGTGTCCGGGCGCCCTGCACAAGCATGATTTGCTGCGGGCAAACGCTTATGGCACGAGTGTTCATATTGCAAAGCCCTTCACACTTGTCTATGGTCATGCCAGCCGTGGCAAAGCGCCGCACCCCATATGTCGTTGCATCGCATGTTTGGGCGGCGCGAATGGCCTTGCGATCAGTCGATGAAGACCGCATCGACTCGCATGACCACGGCGGGCTGCTCGTGTCCGGCGACCCCGGCGCAGCACCTCAAGCAAACGATGCGCGCGCACGTGCATGCATGACGCGCCACGGAGACCACGATGAACAGCACAATCAATCAAGGGGCCGTGCACGGCCCGACAGGCTTTTTTTCCAAGCAGGCGACCATCGCCCGGCCCGGGTTCACGCGCTGGATGGTGCCGCCCGCCGCGCTGGCTGTTCACCTGTGCATCGGGCAGGCGTATGCGTTCTCGGTGTTCAATGCGCCGCTCACGAAGATCATCGGCATCACCAGTTCGGCACCCGATGACTGGTCACTGACGACGCTCGGCTGGATCTTCTCGCTCGCGATCGTATTTCTCGGCTTGTCCGCCGCGTTCGCAGGCAAATGGCTGGAGAAGGTCGGCCCGCGCCGCACGATGTTCACCGCGGCCTGCTGCTTCGGCGGCGGCTTTCTCGTTTCGGCGCTCGGCGTCCATCTGCATCAGATCTGGCTGCTGTATCTCGGTTACGGCGTGATCGGCGGCATCGGGCTCGGGCTCGGCTATGTGTCGCCGGTATCGACGCTCATCCGCTGGTTCCCGGACCGCCGCGGCATGGCGACGGGCATGGCGATCATGGGCTTCGGCGGCGGCGCGATGATCGCGGCGCCCGGTTCCGTCGCGCTGATGAACCACTTCAAGAGCGCGACGAGCGCCGGCGTCGCCGAGACTTTCGTCGTGCTCGGCGTGCTGTATTTCATCTCGATGACGATCGGCGCACTCGCGATCCGCATCCCGCCGGCGGACTGGAAGCCGGCTGGCTGGACGCCGCCTGTGACCGCCAACAAGATGATCACGAAGAATCACGTGGACATCGATCAGGCGCTGAAGACGCCGCAGTTCTATCTGCTGTGGCTCGTCCTGTTCCTGAACGTGACGGCGGGCATCGGCGTGCTCGGGCAGGCCTCGGTGATGATCCAGGAGAGCTTCAAGGCCTCGATCACGGCGGGTGCGGCGGCGGGCTTCGTCGGGCTGCTGTCGCTCTTCAACATGGGCGGGCGCTTCGTGTGGGCGTCGGCGTCGGACTGGATCGGGCGCAAGAACACTTACTTCGTGTTCTTTGCGCTGGGCGCGGTGTTGTACTTCCTCGTGCCGCAGTTTGCGGGCGCGGGCAACATCGCGCTCTTCGTACTGGCCTACGGCATCATCCTTTCCATGTACGGCGGCGGCTTCGCGACCATTCCCGCGTACCTCGCGGACATGTTCGGCACGGCGTTCGTCGGCGGGATTCACGGCCGGCTGCTGACCGCGTGGGCGGCGGCGGGCGTCGCGGGTCCGGTGCTCGTCAACTACGTGCGTGCCTATCAGGTGGCGCATGGCGTCGTCGGCGCCGAAGCGTACACGATGACGCTGCACATCATGGCCGTGCTGCTCGTCGTTGGCTTCATCTGCAATCTGCTCGTCACGCGCGTGCATGAGAAGCACCACATGGACACGTCGCCGCAGACGGCGAACTAAAAGTCAAAGAGGAGATCCGCGATGAATGACCGCATCGATACTCAGGCAGTTCACCCGTCGAATAATGGGCTGCTTCTGTTGTTCTGGGCGTATGTGCTGATTCCGCTCGGTTGGGGCGTTACGAACACGCTCACGCAGGCGATCAAGCTGTTTCAGTAATCTGAAAGGTGACATTTCCGCGCGCCGGACGGCCGATGCGATTCATCGGTTCACGGCGCGCGCTTCATTGAATCCGCGTTGAATCCGCACGATCCGAATCATGTCCCCGGCATCCTTGACGAAGGGCACCTTCCGCTAGCCGGCGCAAACGTCCTGTGCAGACAAGCTTCGCTGTGTTCCCGTGCCGAGTCCGATGGGCATCGGCATGACATTCCCCCATTGACTGACCGTCGATATTTCCAAGGATTGGTATCGACGAGCACGGGGGCATGCCAGACGGCTATTCCCGATGTTGTCAGTGCCCGCGATCCTCCACCCTGCTCAGGCTGCGGCGCGCGAGCACGCTCATGAGAAGCGTGCCGCACACGAGCGCCGCCATATACACGCCTGCCATCATCCAGTCCAATTCACTCACGGTGGTTCTCCTTCTGATTAAACCGCGGCCGGGGCGCCACGGGGTCACGCGATGCAACTGCGTTCTGGCCTGATTTACGGCACGCGCGCGCAAAGGTTTAGCGCGCTGGAATGAACGACGTTGGCAACACGTTCAAGGAGAATGCGAAAGCGACGCGTCAAGAAACCGATCGCGCGTACGATTTCGCAAACGTGTGGCTTGCAAACGCCGCGATGCGGGCAAGGCGGCGCGCGTCGGCGTATCGTTCGACTAGCGCCCGAGAGCGCACGACGACATTCCCCGCAGACAAGAAAACGGTCCACGACAATGAACACCTCCCGCCGCAGCTTCATGATTTTCAGCATCGGCATGGGCACGACGCTATGGCTCACGCGGGCCCGCGCCGATGTGCCGCACTTGAGCGAAGCGGATCCGGCGGCCGTCGCCGTCGGCTACACGGAAGACGCCGCCAAGGTGGACAAGGCGAAATATCCCGCCTTCGCGGCGGGACAGACATGCGCGAACTGCTCGCTGTATCAGGGCAAATCGAGCGATGCCTGGGGCGGCTGCTCGCTCTTCAACGACAAACTCGTGGCCGGCAAGGGATGGTGCGCGTCCTACACGAACATGTGAGGCCGGCTCAGCGCACCGAATAGCCGACGAACCGCCAGACCTTGTCCGAATCGAGAATGAACGTCACCATCTCGCGCGACGACTGACTGGCCTGACTGAACTGGGTGTCGAAGAGAATGTTGATGTACGCGCCGGCGGGCATGTTGCCGGTGCCGTCGTAGCGATAGTGCTTTACGCCCATCGGCATGCGCAGGCCCGGAGCGCCCAGCGGCAAACGGTCGCGCGCGATCTTCTTCATGAAGTCTTCGCGGGAAACGATCTGTTTTGCGATGGGCGAGGCCTGATCCCATACGTCGCCCGCCTTGTTCTGGTCGATCAGCCTGATGATGCTCGACGCGACCTGGGCGATATCCCGGTCCTGCTGATCGAGCGCCGCCTGCTGCTCCTTCGTGAGCGAGCGCGTTGCGGCGGGTTGAACCGCTTGCTGTGCTGGCTGAGTTTGTTGCGCGTGGCACGCGACGCCCGCTGAAAAGAGCAGGAACGCGGCGAGAGAGACGGAAAAGCGTGATTTCATGACGGACGACGTTCGTTTCCACGGCGCAGATTGTATCGCCGTCCGCGACGCGAACGGTAAGAAATACTTAGTTTCGGAAATTTGCACGGAGCCGCGAGCATGTGCGGTCGAGCACACGTCTTGCTTAAGGATTGAACAGTGGCTTCCAACGCTTTTCGCCGAGGTTCGACATGCGGCTAGTCGACTGGAACATTCAATGGGGACGCGGCGTGGATGGCCGCGTCGATCTCGCGCGCATCGTCGCCGAAGCAAAGGCGCTGCACGATTTCGACATCCTGTGCCTGCAGGAAGTGACGCGCGGCTTTCACGAAAGCGAACAGGCGGGCGGACTCGGTGGCCGACCGGCCCCCGACCAATTCGCCGAGCTCGAAACGCTGATTCCCGGCGCGACCGTCATCGACGCAATCGGCTCCGATCTGCCGCCCGTGGGCGCCGGGCTCGCACGCCGTCAGTTCGGCAACGCGATCGTCAGCCGCCTGCCGGTGCGTCAGGTGTTGCGCCATTCGCTGCCGTGGCCCGCCGATCCCGCGAAGCCGTCGATGCTGCGCGTCGCGCTCGAAGCCGTCATCGAGACGGACGTAGGCCCGCTGCGCATCATCAGCACGCATCTCGAGTTTTATTCGGAGAAGCAGCGGCTCGCGCAAGTCGCGCGTTTGCGCGAACTGCACGCCGAAGCGTGCGCGCACGCGCGTCAGCCCGCGAGGGCAGAAAGTCAGGCGAGCCCGTTCGCCGACACCGCGCGGCCGACTTCCGCGATTATCTGCGGCGACTTCAACAGTGCGTTCGACGCCTCGGCGTATCGCGCGATGCTGGCGCCGCTCGCCGATGCACCGGCGTTCCTCGATGCCTGGACCTGCGCGCATCCGAACGCGCCGCGCGCGGCGACCGTCGGCCTGTACGATCACGATCAATGGCCCGATGGGCCGTTCGCCTGCGACTTCATCTTCGTCACCGAAGACCTGAAGCCGCGCATCGCGGGATGCGAAGCGGACCAGTCGAGCCGATCATCGGATCATCAGCCGATGTGGCTCGAACTTCGTTAAGCGCCTTCTTCGCGCGAAAGGCCATATAGCGCCTGCAACGCCGCTGCGCGCGCCTGCCCGACGATCATCCCGCGCCAGATATCGTCGTCGATGTAAAACGCCGCGCGAATCTGGCGGCGAATGTCGGCCTTCAGCGCAGCGGGCGCGTGCGCATGATGGCGCACCCAGACATCCGCGCGCAGCATGTCGAGCATGTCCGTGAGCGGCACCGTGCCGTACTCGATCGCAATCGATGCAATCGCGGCATGCGGGCACGTCTGCCGCAGCGTATCGAGCAAGGGCCCGGCGACATCCGCCGCGATCGACGTGCCATCCAACGGGCTCGTCACGTCCGCGCCCCACCAGCGCCGCGCACGCGCCACATCGCCGACGCAGATCTTCGCGCCGAAGCCGCTCGGCCCCAGTCCCGTATGAAAATCGATCCAGCCGATCGCCGTGCACGTCTCTCCGTATTCCGCGAGCAGACTGCGCATCGTCCGCGTGCTCCACGCGGCTTGCGCGCCGCCGTAGAACATGCCCTGCGCGTGGGTGTACTGGCCCGTCGTCACCGCTTGCTGATACGCCCATTGCCCGCGCGTTTCGATGTAGGTGCGAATCGCCGCGATGTTCGCTTCGTCAGGCGGCCAGCTCGCCGGAAGCAGCAGCTCGTGCAGCTCCGCGTAACCGGGGTTTTGCGGCAACGGCCCCGCGAAATCCACGCTGTTGCGATTCAGATCGACATTGCCTTCCGTCGTGCGGCTCAGATACGAAAAGCCATACGGATTGATCGCATGGACCAGCAACATCGCGACGCCGAGACTCTCCATCAGCGCGGGCAATACGTCGTCGCGCATCAACGCGATCTGTGCGCCCGAGCCGCAAAAGCCTTCGACGCCATGCGTCGCGGACGTGAGCACGAGCAGGCGCTTCGCATCGGCCGGGCCGATACGCACGACATCGGTTGCGAGCGTCTCGCCTTCCAGACCGTCGATGCCTTCGAGCACGCGCGTATCGACCGCGAGTTTGCGCGCGGCGGCCGTGTCGAGAAACCGCTGACGCGCCTCGCGATACGTCGATGAAAACATGCTCACCTCCCTACGCGCGCGAAAGAAACGCTTCGACCAGACGCACCCAGTACGTCGAGCCGAGCGTGAGCACGTCATCGTTGAAATCGTAGCTGCTGTTATGCAGCATGCACGGTCCGATGCCATGACCGTGTTCGCGATGCTCACCCAGTCCGTTGCCGATATACCCGTAGCAGCCCGGCCGTTCCAGCAGCATGAACGAGAAGTCCTCCGCGCCCATCGTCGGATCGACGTTCGTGTTCACCTTCTGCGCACCGACGACATCGCGCATCACGCCAAGCGCGAATTGCGTCTCGCTCTGCGTGTTCACCGTCGGCGGATAGTTGCGTACGAAACTAACTTCAGCCTTGCACCGATAAGCCGCCGCCGTTGCCGCGACGATCTCCCTCATGCGCGTCTCGATCAGATCGAGCACGTCGGTGGAAAACGTGCGCACGGTGCCGCCGAGCGTCGCGGTCGTCGGGATCGCGTTGATCGCGTGGCCCGCCTGCATGCGCGTGATCGAGAGCACGGCCGCGTCGATGGGCCGCTTGTTGCGCGTCACGATGCTCTGCAAGCCCGTGCCGATCTGCAGCGCGGTGAACACAGGATCGACGCCATCGTGCGGAATGGCCGCATGCGCGCCCACGCCCTCGATGCGGATCTCGAACTCGTTGCTCGATGCCTGCGTCGCGCCCACACGCGCACCGAATTCGCCCGCCGCCATGCCCGGCCAGTTGTGCAGCGCGAACACGGCATCGACGGGAAAGCGCTCGAAGAGGCCGTCTTCGATCATCGCTTTCGCGCCGCCCCCGCCTTCTTCGGCGGGCTGAAAGATGAAGACGACCGTGCCGTCGAAATCACGGTGGTTCGCAAGGTATTGCGCAGCGCCGAGCAGCATCGCGGTGTGGCCGTCGTGGCCGCACGCATGCATCTTGTTCTCGTGACGCGACGCATGCGCAAACGTGTTCAGCTCAGGAATCGGCAGCGCGTCCATGTCGGCGCGCAGGCCGATCGCGCGCTTGCTCGCGCCTTTCTTCAACACACCGACCACGCCCGTCTTGCCGAGCCCGCGCGTCACTTCGATATCCCAGCTTTCGAGCTTTTGCGCGACCAGTTCCGCCGTGCGCGCTTCTTCGTAGCAGAGTTCGGGATGCGCGTGAATATCGCGGCGAATGGATTGAATCTCGTCGCGCGACCGGGCGATCTCGGGAATGATCGACATGCTTTCCTCATGTGTGAGTGAGTGACCCGAAGCATTGTCGATGGCCGGAAATAACAGCGAAAGCTGATATTCCTTGTCCGTGACTTAAGGAAAGCTTTAGCTTTCGCGCGGCGGTATGGCACCGCGCGAACGCATGCGGATGCGCTCCTGCACGATGCTCATGACCGCGTGCCGGTCGTGAATCTTGCGCTCCAGCATGCCGACGACGCGCCGCGGCGTATTCTTCGCGAGCGGCAGCACGCGCAACGCCGGATCGCTCGCCCACGAGCCGTATTCGAGCAGCGGCACGACAGAAACGCCCGCGTCCTGCCGCACGAGTTCGACGATCACTTCGAGCGAATTCAGTTCGAGGAACTCGTTCACGACGAGCCGGTTGTGCTTCAACGCGCGATCGATCAGCGCGCCCGTTCGCTGCGCGCGATCGAAACGCAGAAACGGCCGGCTCGCGAGCATGTCGGCTGCGCTGGCGGGGGCGCTGCCGGGCGTTCCTATCGCGACGAGCGGCTCCGCATAGAGCGGTGTCCAGTTGAGGCTCGCCGGCGTCTTGCCCGCCATCTCGACGATCACCGCCGCGTCGATCTCGCCTGCTTCCACCTGCGGCGCGAGGGCAAGCGCCTTGCCCGTGAAAAGCCGCACATCGAGGCGCGGATACTGGCCTTTCAATTCGGTGACGACGGACGCGAGCGCGCCCATCGCCGAATCGACCGCGCCGATGGCAACCGATCCCGCGATTTCATCGTCGAGGCCCGTGAGCCGCATGCTGTCGTAGAGCGCGACGATGCGCTCCGCCTGCGGCAAAACCTGCTTGCCGATGCTCGTCAACCGGTTGGTGCGCCCCACGCGGTCGAAGAGCGGCCGCTTCAGATCGTCTTCGAGCGATTGCATCTGCATGCTCACGGCGGCTTGCGTGAGCGCCACTTTCTCGGCGGCGGCGGCGAAAGAGCCGTAACGCGCGACGGCGATGAAGGTGCGCAAAAAGCGAATGTTGCTCATCGTGTCTTGGGGACAACCCGAACCGTTCGATCAGGTTTCCTTGAGTGTCAGTTCAGAAATTCTATATTTTCTTATTTCAACTCGGCGTAATGTTTGCGTGTTGCAGCGGCTCGCGCGCCTCCCGCGGCGCGAGCCAGTAAAAGACCGGATGTCGTCGCCCTGATCAATCGCCCCACGCCCACGGAGTGCATTCGATGAGCACCGTACTACCTGCAGCCCACGCGGCCGAACAGAACGCCGCGCTCAATCTGTCCGGCCGACGAGCGATCGTCGTATCGACCATCGGCAACGCGCTCGAATGGTTCGACTTCATGGTCTACGGCTTCTTCGCCGTCATCATCGCCAAGCTGTACTTTCCCGCAACGAATCCCACCATCTCATTGCTCGCGACCTGGGCGACGTTCGGCGTCGGCTTTCTGACGCGGCCGCTCGGCGGGATCGTGCTGGGCGCGGTTGCGGACCGCGTCGGACGCAAGTCGGCGCTCACGCTCACCATCTCGCTGATGGCGGTCGGCATCGCGATCATCGCGTTCGCGCCGACGTATGCGGCGATCGGCATCGCCGCGCCCCTGTTGATGCTGCTCGGCCGCCTGATTCAGGGCTTCTCGGCGGGCGGCGAAGTGGGCTGCGCGACGGCGTTTCTCGTCGAATACGCGCCCGCCAACAAACGCGGCTATTTCGGCAGCTTCCAGATGGTCGCGCAGGCAGCGGCGAGTCTCGCGGGCTCGTTTTTCGGCGCGGTGCTCACGCGCACGCTGAGTCCCGAGCATCTGAACAGCTGGGGCTGGCGCATCCCGTTCGTGATCGGCCTCCTGATCGTGCCGGTAGGCTTGTATCTGCGCTCGAAACTGGATGAGTCGCCCGTGTTCGTCGAGAAGGCGCAGAAGAACGAACTGAGCGCGCGTCCGATCCGCGACACCGCCACGAAGCACTGGATGCCCGTGCTCGCGGGTTTCGGCCTCACGGTGTTCGGCACCATCGGCACATACATCTTCCTGCTGTATCTGCCGACGCACGCCACGCGCGTCCTGCACATGGCGCTGACCGACGGCCTCATCAGCTCGACGATCGGCGCGCTCGTGTATCTCGTCTGCTGCCCGATCTTCGGCCGGCTCTCGGACCGCATCGGCCGCAAGAAGCTGATGGCGACCGCGCTCGCGCTGTCGCTCGTCACGGCGTATCCGATCTTCGCCGTGCTCACTGCGCATCCGAGCCTGCCGATGCTGGTCGTCTGCCAGGCGCTTCTGATGACTTACCTCGGCATCTTCCAGGGCTGCTATCCGGCGTTCATCTCCGAACTGCTGCCGTCGAGCGTGCGTTCGACGGGCATCTCGGTGAGCTACAACGTCGCGGTGATGATCTTCGGCGGCTTCGCGCCGGCCATCGTGCAATGGCTGACGATGACTACGGGCGACCCGCTTTCGATCTGCTACTACGTGATTTTCGGCAGCGCGGTCGCGCTTCTGACGATCCTCCCGCTGCGCGACCGCTATAGCGAAGCGCTGCGGTAAGGCTGCTGCATGGTGTTCGCAAACGAAGGAGAATGGGCTGCCCGCACGGAAGTCCGGCCCGCTTAAGTCTGAATTAAGAAAGCGCGCTTAGGCTGAGGACTGACCGACCCACCCCTCCTTCCGGCCGCGCAAGCGGCCATTTTTTTGGAGCGACACGGTGCAGATGATCGTCCGCTTGTTCCTGATCCTCGTGGCGCTCGTGGTCTTCACCACGGTCGGCGTGTTCCTTCTTTCGCTCGTCGCGCGGGCCGGCATCACGCACTGAATCCTTTCCGCGCTGTGGGCATGCTTCGTGCGCCCGCAGCATCCCGTGGCCCGCGCGCGAGCTTTCGGTCGGGAAAGTTTCGCGTCAGGTGCCTATACTGGCTGAGTGTCGTCTTTCGCCGCATCGCCCGCGCCCGAAGGTCCTGCGCGCCCCGCACAGACCCTTTTCGCCGCCTTTCCTTCGCGCCATCGCGCTCGACACGCTTCGCCGCATCTTCGTCTCTCCCACGCTTTGCCGCGTCATCGCCGCGTTTCGTGCAGCGCGTGCTGCACATTTCCAGGAGATTGCCCGATGCCACAACGTCATACCCCCCAATCGAAAACTACACACGCCGATACGCCGAACAAGGCACTGGCGCCATTGCCGGCCAAGGCGGACGACTCGGCCGCAACGTTCACCTTTACTGTCAACGGCGCGAGCCATACGCTTTCCCTCGATCCGCGCACGACCTTATTAGATGCACTGCGGGAGCATCTTCACCTCACCGGCACGAAAAAGGGCTGCGATCACGGCCAATGCGGCGCATGCACCGTTCACGTGAACGGCCGCCGCGTGAATTCGTGCCTGTGTTTCGCCGCCGCCTGCGAAGGCGACACCATCACGACGATCGAAGGCATTGGCGAAGTCGACGCGCTGCATCCGCTGCAGGCCGCGTTCGTCGAATGCGATGGTTATCAGTGCGGCTACTGCACGGCAGGCCAGCTGATGTCGGCGGTGGCGCTGCTCGACGAACCCATCGGCCCGAGGGACGACGACGTGCGCGAAGCGATGAGCGGCAACCTGTGCCGCTGCGGCGCGTATCAGAACATCGTCGGCGCGATCCAGTCGGTGCGGGCGAACAAGTCGTCGTCGGAATAAGGAGAGCGACATGGACATGTTCCAACTCTCCCGCGCACGCGACATGCGCGATGCGATCAATGCGGGCGCACTCGCGCATACCGCGCAGCAAGGCGCGGAAGTGCGCTTTCTCGCGGGCGGCACGACGCTGCTCGACCTGATGAAGCTCAACGTCGAGCGGCCGATGCGCGTCATCGATATCAGCCGCCTGCCGCTCGACGAGATCGAGGCAACGAACGACGGCGGCGTGCGTATCGGCGCGACCTCGCGCAACTCGGATCTCGCGCATCATCCGCTGATTCGCGATCGTTATGCGGTGCTGTCGCAAGCGGTGCTCTCCGGCGCGTCCGTGCAGTTGCGCAACATGGCGACCACGGGCGGCAATATCCTGCAACGCACGCGGTGCGTGTACTTTCGCGACACGACGTCGCCGTGCAACAAGCGCGAGCCGGGCAGCGGCTGTTCCGCGATTCAGGGCTTCAATCGCATGATGGCGATTCTCGGCACGAGCGAGTCGTGCATCGCGAGCAATCCGTCGGACATGTGCGTGGCGCTGCAGGCGCTCGAAGCGACGATTCACGTGGAAGGCACGGCCGGCAAGCGCGCGATTCCCATCGATGAATTCTTTCTCGTTCCCGGCACCACGCCCGATCGCGAGAACGTGCTCGATGCCGGCGATCTGATCACGCACGTCACGTTGCCCCCGCCGGTCGAAGGTACGCGCTCGGCCTATCTCAAGCTGCGCGATCGCGCGTCGTATGAGTTCGCGCTGGCGTCGGCAGGTGTCGTGATCGGCGTGAAGGATGGGCGCATCGCGCATGCGCGCGTGGCACTCGGCGGCGTCGGCACGAAGCCGTGGCGCTCGCGCGAGGCGGAGAAGGAGTTGCAGGACGCCGCGCCCGACGAAGCCACGTTCAGGCGCGCCGCCGATGCCGCGCTCGCCGGTGCGAAGCCGCAAAGCGAGAACGGCTTCAAGGTCGAGCTATCGAAGCGATGCATCGTGCATACGCTCAAGATGGTCACGCAAACGTCCTGAACCCGACCGAGGAACCCG
Organism: Caballeronia sp. INML3B; assembly: GCF_023631305.1. Classification (NCBI taxonomy): domain Bacteria; kingdom Pseudomonadati; phylum Pseudomonadota; class Betaproteobacteria; order Burkholderiales; family Burkholderiaceae; genus Caballeronia; species Caballeronia sp. INML3B. Next base: position 73,345 of record NZ_JALQDI010000059.1, on the reverse strand, counting down.
AATATGTCCACCGCGCCCGACATCACGCAGTCTTTTATTGGACGGCCCCAGTCGCGCATCGACGGACCGCTGAAGGTCTGCGGCCGCGCGACTTATACCTCCGACGTCGACCTGCCCGGCATGCTGCACGCCGTGCCGGTCGGCGCCACCATCGCGAGCGGCAGGATCACGTCGCTCGAATTCGCCGCCGCGCAAGCCATGCCCGGCGTGAAGCTGATTCTTCATCGCGGCAATATCGGCCGCTTCTATCGCATCTCCGGCAATTCGATCGATACCGGTTTCGTCGACGAGACCCGGCCGCCGTTCGAAGACGACATCATTCGCTATTACGGGCAGTACGTGGCGCTCGTCGTCGCGGACACGTTCGAAGCGGCGAGCGCCGCGGCTGCCGCGATCAAGGTCGGCTACGACAAGACCCCGCACGACGTGAGCACGACGCTCGACGCGAACGAGAAGCCCGACATCCAGAGCGAGCGCGGCGATCCCGACAAGGCATTCGACGACGCGCCCGTCAAGGTCGATGAAACCTACGTGACGCCCGTCGAAACGCATAACCCGATCGAGTTGCATGCGACCGTCGCGCACTGGGACGGCGAGCGCTACACGTTCTATGAAACGAGTCAGGCCGTCGCCAACCATCAGGGCACGCTCATGCAGATGCTCGGCCTGCCGAAAGAAAAAGTGCGCGTGATCTCGCGCTATCTCGGCTCGGGCTTCGGCGGCAAGTTGTGGATGTGGCCGCATTCGCTGCTCGCCGCGGCGGCGACGCGGCAACTGGAGCGTCCCGTCAAGCTCGTGCTTTCGCGCAAGATGATGTTTCAGAACGTCGGGCACCGGCCGACGACGCAGCAACGCGTGCGGCTCGCGGCGACGCAGGACGGCAAGCTCGTCTCGCTGCGGCACGACTTCCTGAACCACGCGGCCATCGCCGACGATTACCTGGAAGACTGCGGCGAAGCGACGCCGTCGATGTACAGCACGCCGAATTTGCGCGTGACGGGCGGCACCGTGAAACGCAATGTCGGCTCGCCCACGTCGATGCGCGGGCCAGGCGCGGTGCCCGGCCTGTACGCACTCGAATCGGCGATGGACGAGCTGGCCGTCGCCTTGAAGATCGACCCTGTCGAACTGCGCTTGCGCAATGAACCGAGCGTCGACGAAAGCAGCGGCCTGCCGTTTTCGTCGCGGCATTTCGTCGAGTGCCTGAAGACGGGCGCGGAGAAGTTCGGCTGGTCGAAGCGCACGCCGGAAGTCGGCTCGATGACGCGCGACGGTCTCACGCTCGGCTGGGGCGTCGGCGCGTGCAATTGGCCGGGTCTGCGCTTTTCGGCGGAGGCGACCGTCGATCTGCGTTCGGACGGCACCGCGCGCGTCGCGTGCGGGACGCAGGATATCGGCACGGGCACGTACACGATCCTCGCGCAGCTCGTCGCGGAACATACGGGCATTCCGCTCGACAGGATCGAAGTCGGCCTCGGCGATACGTCGCTGCCGCTCGGTCCGGTATCGGGCGGATCGGCGGCGACCGCATCGGTGATCCCGGCGGTATCGGATGCCGTTCGTGCGGCGATCAAGACGCTCCTCGCGCGCGCCGTGAAGGCGGAAGAAATGCCGTTCGCGGGCGCGAAAGCCGAAGAGCTGGCGATGAGCGGCGGCTACGTGCATCGCAAGAACGAGCGGCCCGAAAGCGGCGTGCCGTACGCGCGCATTCTCGAAGCGGCGAAGCTGCATGCGGCATCGGGCAGCGGCAGTGCGAAAGGCGGCTTCGACGATCCGCTGAAGAAGAAGTGGTCGATCCACTCGTACGGCGCGCACTTCGCCGAAGTGACGTGGGAGCCGGCGACCGCGCGGCTGCGGGTGAGCCGCGTCGTGACGGTCATCGACGGGGGCAAGATCCTGAATCCGCGTGCGGCACGCAATCAGATCGAAGGCGCGGTCGTGATGGGTGTCGGCATGGCGCTCTTCGAGCACACCGTCTACGACGAACGAAGCGGCGCGCCGGTCAACAGCAGCCTTGCGGATTACGTCGTCGCGACCAACGCCGATACGCCGAAGATGGACGTCACCTTCCTCGATCATCCGGACACGGTCTTCAACGAGCTGGGCGCGCGCGGTATCGCGGAGATCGGGCTCGCGGGGATCGCGGCGGCGATCACCGGTGCGGTGTATCACGCAACGGGCGTGCGGGTGAGAAAGCTGCCGGTGATGATTGAAGATTTGCTGAAGGCGTAGCTGTAGATCTCGTTGAGCCCGGTGTTTCGTGTCTTTCATCGGCACGAATGCCGGGCTCGGACAGCCGTCCATTCCTGGCTGAGAACGATCTGGCACCCGGACTGAAGCTGCATTCACTGAAGGTCTTCACCCCGTGCGACCGAACCGAAGATACGTGCATTCGATCGCCCTAAAAGCTCATCGCGCGAAGATCCCCCCGCGCGCTACCTGATCGCACGCGCGATGCAAACATTGCAGGTGCCGTTCCGGCATGAGCCGAGACGCATCGGCTTTGCCCGAGTACGTCGACCACGTCCGCACGGCGATCGAGCGTATCCCGAGGTGCCGTTTCAGTTGCTTGCGCCTCCGATGCCCCGCGCGTGCCACGCACCCCTGCAGGCACGCGACTTGCAAATCCCCCGCGCTTCGATCCTCCCTCAAGACGCGCTACCATAGAGCCCAGCCCATCCCCAAACCCTGTGCAGCAGCAAACTCAGCCGGAGTGCCCATGACCGACATGATCAAACAACACGGCCTGCAGGTCGACGCGAGTCTCGCGAAATTCGTCGATGAAGAAGCCATCCCCGGCACGGGCGTCGACAGCGCGTCCTTCTGGAAGGGATTCGATGCCATCGTTCACGATCTCGCGCCGAAGAACCGCGCGCTGCTCGCCGAGCGCGACCGCCTCCAGACCGAGCTCGACAACTGGCATCGCAGCAATCCCGGCCCGGTTCGCGATCTGCGCGCCTATCGCAAGTTTCTCGAAGAGATCGGCTATATCGTGCCCGCGCCCGCGCATGTGCAGGCGAGCACCGCCAACGTCGATCGCGAGATCGCGGAGCAGGCCGGCCCGCAACTGGTCGTGCCGCTCTCCAACCTGCGCTATGCGCTCAATGCCGCCAATGCGCGCTGGGGCAGCCTCTACGATGCGCTCTACGGCACCGATGCAATCGACGAAAGCGACGGCGCCGAGCGCACCGCGCAGTTCAATCCGAAGCGCGGGGCGAAGGTGATCGCCTATGCGCGCGCATTCCTCGACGACAACGCGCCTCTCGACCACGGCTCGCATGCCGATGCGACGAAGTACAGCGTCGAGCAAGGCAAGCTCGTCGTCACGCTGAAGGACGGCGTCAAGACCGGCCTTGCCAACGCCGAACAGTTCGCGGGCTATCAGGGCGACGCGAAAGAACCGTCCGCCATTCTGCTCAAGCACAACGACCTGCACTTCGAGATCCAGATCGACGCGAGCCACTCCATCGGCAAGACGGATGCCGCGCATGTGAAGGACGTGCTGATCGAAGCGGCGGTGAGCACGATCATCGACTGCGAAGATTCGGTCGCGGCCGTCGATGCCGCCGACAAGACGCAGCTCTATCGCAACTGGCTCGGGTTGATGCAGGGCCATCTCGCCGAGCAGGTGACGAAGAACGGCAAGACCTTCACGCGCAGCATGAACCCGGATCGCGAATACACCGCGCCGAATGGCTCGACCATCAAGCTGCACGGACGTTCGCTGCTGTTCATCCGCAACGTCGGCCATCTGATGACGAACCCCGCCGTGCTCGACCGCGACGGCAACGAGATTCCCGAAGGCATCCTCGACGCCGTGATGACCACGCTCGGCGCGATGCACGATCTGAAGAACCAGATGAACTCGCGCACGGGTTCCATCTATATCGTGAAGCCGAAGATGCACGGCCCCGCTGAAGTCGCGTTCGCGGACGAGCTCTTTTCGCGCGTCGAAGATCTGCTCGGCCTGCCGCGCCACACGATCAAGATGGGCATCATGGACGAGGAGCGTCGCACGAGCGTCAACCTCAAGGCATGTATCGCTGCGGCGGGCGCGCGCGTCGCGTTCATCAACACGGGTTTCCTGGACCGCACCGGCGACGAGATGCATTCGTCGATGGAAGCCGGCCCGATGATGCGCAAGGGCGACATGAAGTCGTCGAAATGGATCAGCTCGTACGAGCGCAACAACGTGCTCGTCGGCCTGAACACCGGCTTGCGCGGGCGCGCGCAGATCGGCAAAGGCATGTGGGCGATGCCCGATCTGATGCACGCGATGCTCGAGCAGAAGATCGCGCATCCGAAGGCCGGCGCGAACACCGCATGGGTGCCCTCGCCCACGGCAGCCACGCTGCATGCGCTGCACTATCACATGGTCGATGTGCAGCAGGTTCAGCAGGAACTCGAAAGCGTCGACTACGACAGCCAGAAGAACGAGTTGCTCGATGGCCTGCTGACGATTCCCGTCGTCGACAAGCCCACGTGGTCGGAAGATGACATCAGGAACGAGATCGAGAACAACGCGCAGGGCATCCTCGGTTATGTCGTGCGCTGGGTCGATTCGGGTGTCGGTTGCTCGAAGGTGCCGGACATTCACGATGTCGGCCTGATGGAAGACCGTGCGACTTTGCGCATTTCCAGCCAGCACATCGCGAACTGGCTGCGGCACGGCATCGTCACGGAAGAGCAGGTTCGCCAGACGCTCGAGCGCATGGCCGCGGTCGTCGACAAGCAGAACGAAGCCGACCCGTACTATCGCCCGATGGCGCCTTCGTTCGACAGCTCGTTCGCCTTCAAGGCCGCGTGCGCGCTGGTGTTCGAAGGACGCACGCAGCCGAGCGGTTATACGGAACCGCTGCTGCACAAGTTCCGTCTCGCCGTGAAGGCATCGACGTAACGCGATAGATCGCGCACATGCGGCATCGCGCCGTATGTGCGCATCGACGACTTACTGCTCCGACCAGAGCTTGCCCGCGGTCGCCCAGTTCTCGCGCTTCACGTCCGTCAGAATGATGTCCACCGAGCCCGGCTCGCAGCCGAGCGTCTCGCACGTCGTGCGCGTGATCGCCTCGACGAACTTGCGCTTCTCTTCCGCCGTGCGGCCTTCGAACAATTGAATGTTGAATGTCGGCATGCCGTTGATCTCCTGTTTGAGTTGAACCGGTAATCAGTCGCGATACGACGCATCGATGCGGTCGAGCTTGCGCAATAGCGCAGGCCATTCGAGCGCGCCTTCGATGGCGTCGTCGTCGTGCAATTGCGCCGCCGTGCGCGTGACGACGTCCGGCGTCGGCACGATCACCTTGCTCACGCCCGCGAGCGCGCGAAGTTGAATGTCGCATGCCTTGACGAGCATATCCATCAGCACATAAGCCTCGGCGATGGTGCGCCCGAGCGTGAGGGGCCCGTGATTGCGCAGCAGCATCGCCCGATGCACGCCGAGGCTCGCGACGAGGCGTTCGCCTTCCGCCGGCGAAAACGCGAGGCCTTCGTAGTCGTGATACGCGAGATGGCCGTGAAAGCGCATCGCGTGTTGCGAGGCGGGCAGCAGGCCATGCGGCTGCGCCGAGACGGCGATCGCCTCGCGCACGTGCAGATGCATCACGCACGCGGCGTCTTGCCTCGCGGCGTGCACGGCGCCGTGCAGCGCGAAGCCCGTTGCGTTCACCGGATGCGCACTCGCGCCGATCACGTTGCCGTCGATATCGATCTTCACGAGATTCGACGCCGTGACTTCATCGAATGAAAGCCCGAACGGATTGATCAGAAAGCGCCCCGGCTCGCCCGGCACGCTCGCGGAAATATGCGTGTAGACGACATCGTCCCAGCCGTTGAGCGCGACGAGGCGATACGCGGCCGCGAGCTCGACGCGTGTCGCGGCTTCGGCCGCCGAACGAGGCCCGCTTTCCGCGATCCTGCGCTCAGGCGTGTGGGTGAACGACATGCGAATCTCCTTGTTCCGATGTTCCCGACAGGCGCCGCTGCAAGGCGATCGCGGCCCACGACGCCAGCACGAACGGCGCGGTCAATGCAGCAATGCCGATGCAATCTATCAAGCGTTCGATCAGCACCGCCGCGACGATCGCGATGATCGCATAGCGCTTGCCGAGCGGCGCGGCGGCGAGCGCCGCAAGCGCCGCGTTGAAGCCGCACGCGCCCGAGAGCACGACCGCATCGCTCGCGCCGCCGAGCCCGTGCAGTGCCGCGCCGAGCGCGCTGCCCGCGAGCGCCCAGCCCGCCCGCGACGGCCGCGACGCGAACAATCCCGCTGCGGTCAATGCGCCCGCGAGCGCGCCGGTCGCGAACGTGATCGGCGCAAGACCTGCGAACGCGGCCTGAAGCATCGGGATGACACCGGCGGCGACTTGCGGGATCGCGCCCGTATCGCCGCAATCAGCGAACAGCGGCAGCCAGCACCAGGTGACGATGATGGCGGGGCTCGAAAAGGCCGGCAACCGGTATTGGGAGAGTATGCGCGTGAGCTTGCCGGCGAGGACGGTCGCGAACATCGCCGCGACGATCGCGACGGCGGCGGCTTGCGATGCATCGCCGATGAACGCGAACGCGGCGAGCGCCGCGAGCGCGCCATTGAAGCCGTAGAGATCGGCGCGGAACGCGGGCGCCTCCTCATCTTCGATGATCACGCTGATGACGTTGCCCGTCAGCGTGCCGATCAGAAGGCCGCACGCGAGGCGCGGGCTCGCGCAGAGGACCGCGAGAAACAGCAGCGCGCCGGTCGCGGCATTGCGCTGGAGCACGATTTGCCCAATCGCGCGGGCGAAGCTGCGAAGTTGATCGCCGAAGGCGGCGTTCGAATGGAGAGCGGAGGTCATGCTGGGCGACGACGGCACGGGAAGCCGCCAGCATAAAGCAGCCCGGCGCGCCGTGCGGCGGCGGGCCGAATAACCTGTATGCGAGTTGAAGCAGAGCGCGCGACGAACGTCGCGCCGGCAGGCGTTGAGGCTTAGTTGAAGGCCATCGGCACCAGCGGCGTCTGATCGCCCACACCGGGATTGGCCAACGACAGCTCTGTGCTTATTTTCACGATTTGCGTGACGTTTTCGCGGAAATTGGGGTGCTTTTCCCAAGTGATGTAGCTCGCGTCCATGACGGCGGACAGCGTGAGCAACGCAAAGGCGATTTTTTCCAGTACTTCGTAACGGCGGCGCATGATCGGGTCCTCAAACTTTGCGACATTTTAACAAACTTAAGGGTTTTCCCCTACTAGCATGTTGCAATGCCGCAAATGCGCCGCCGTTATTGCGTTAGCGCTCCGGCCCTCTTTCGCCGGACGCGTTGAGGCAGAGTCACATCGATGCTTCGAGCATCGCCTCGTAATCTTCACTCGACGCTTCGCGCGGATTCGTCTTATGACTGTGGTCCTTCAGCGCGCCCGCGATGATGCGCGGGAACAGTTCGCGCGTCACGCCAAGTTCCGAGAGGCCGCGCGGCAAGCCGAGCGTCGCGGTCATCCGGCGCACCGCCTCGCCGACTTCATCGCCGGACGTCAGGCCCATCGCCTGGGCGATGCGGTCGAGCTTGCCTTCGTCCTGCATCGTCGGCGCGCTGCTGTTGAACGCGATCACCGCCGGCAGAAAGATTGCGTTGAGCGTGCCGTGATGCAGCTTCGGATTGATGCCGCCGAGCGAGTGGCTCAGGCTGTGCACGCAACCGAGGCCTTTCTGGAATGCGAGCGCGCCCTGCATCGATGCGCTCATCATGTTCCAGCGCGCGGTGCGGTCGGAGCCGTCGCGGGTCGCTCGCTCGATGTGGCGCCACGCGCGCCACAGCCCGTCGAGCGCGATGCCGTCGGCGGGTGCATTGAACACGGGCGCCATGAAGGTTTCGAGGCAATGCGCGATCGCGTCCATGCCCGTCGCGGCGGTGAGCGCCGGCGGGAGGCCCATCGTCAGCCCGGGATCGCAGATCGCAACCTTCGGCACGACATGCGGCGAGATCACGCCGACCTTGCGGCCATCGTCGAGGATCAGGATCGCGCCGCGGCCCACTTCGCTGCCGGTGCCCGCGGTCGTCGGGATGGCGATGACAGGCGCGGTCTTCGCCGTGATGCGCGCGAGGCCGCCTTCGATGACCGCGAAGCTTTGCAACGGGCCATCGTGCGTCGCGCACACGGCCACGCCCTTCGCGAGATCGATCGACGAGCCGCCGCCTGCCGCGATCACGCCATCGCACTGATTCGCCTTGAACAATGCAACCGCTTCGCGCACGGCGGCCTCGTTCGGATTGGGCGGCGTTGCATCGAAGACCGGCACGGGCGATGACGCACCGAGCGCATCGATCACCGTATCGAGCAGGCCCGCTGCGCGAATCCCGGCGTCGGTGACGATCAGCGGACGGCGGATGCCGATGCGCTCGCACTCGGTGGGAAGCAGGCGCACCGCGCCGAAATCGAACTGAATCTGCGTGATGTAGTTGATGAGGGACATGGGTTTCTGGCTGAAGGTTATCGTCGTTGCCGTGGGGCCTTTTTTGGTGACCTCCGGCGGAGTCAGTATAGGTGCCTGTAACAGAGCGTGCATCGGGGCGCCGGATCGACGGCTTTTTCTCGCATCGTGTTCCAGCCGCGGTCAGCGCTTCTCCACCTCCAGCGTCTTCGCATACCCGGTCAGTTCGAGATATCCCCGTCCATTCGAGCCGTCACCGGCCAGCGTGACCGCACCCTCCCAATACAACGCCCCCGTCGAGTCGCGCGAGTCGAGCTCCTGATCGTCGATCAGCGGAGTCAACCGCCACCGCATCCCACCAACGCGCACATTCATCGCCACCGGATAGACCGTATCCGTACGCGGCGAGCGCCACCGCCGCTCCGGCGTGAACTCCACATCGCCCGGGCCGAATTGCCGCGTTCGACCGTCGCGGTCGCGCATCGCGGCATGCGCCCACACCGCGTGCCCATCACGCGCGCGGACCTTGAAGGCCATCAGCGCCGAGCCATCGTCGAGATTCGCGCCCAGCCAGTCCCAGCCGGCCGCATCGGACGACAAGAGCGTGCTCGACCATTCGTGATCGAGCCACGCGCGCCCCGTCACGGCGACGCTCGCATTCGCCTTCCCCGATGCCGAGGGCCGCGTGACACTGCCCGTTACCGTCAGTTGCGGCTCGCTGTAGTAGTAGCTCGCCTGTTCCGGCGACGGGCCCTTGCGCGAATAACCTTGCTCGCCCTGGATCATCGGCGGCTGCGTCGGGGTGAACGTGAGATGGAGCGCGAAACCGGCGGCATCGGCAACGACCTTATAGCGGCCGTCCGCTTCGCGCGTCATGCGCCACGCGTCGAGCTTGACGTCCGTGTTGCCGTCTTTCGCATACGCCAGGCCGAAGCCCTGCCGCGCGACGTTCTGATCGTGCACGAGCCGTCCGTACGCGGGATCCGACAGCGCCGCGTGCGCGATGATCAGTTGCGAGGGATCGAACGCGCTCGCGCCCTGCTTCTGTCCCGTATTCGAGCGAAAAAACGTGATCTGAAAACCGAGCGGCCGATGATCGGGCGTCTCGAGCCAGCCCGTCGCGTACCACCATTCCGTGCGATACGGCGGATGCGCGCCGCTATCCTTCGGCCATTCGATCGCGTGTCCCGGCGTGACGGGCGCGAACGTCGGTTCATCGGCGAATGCGGCCAACGGCAAGAACAGCCACGCGAGCAGCAGAATGCGCATCACCAGTCCTCCCGCACGGCGCGCACCGCATCCACCGACACGGCGCGGCGGCCCGACAGCACCGCAGTCGCGCACGACGACGCCAGCATCACGCACGCGATGATCGCGATCATCGTCCATGGAACATGCAGCGACATGCTCCAGTGAAACGACTGCGGATTCACGACGAACACGAGAATCAGACTGATCGCGAAACCGAGCACGCAGCCCATCGCGATGCCGAGCAGCGTGAGCCACCCCGCTTCCGATGCCAGCAACGCGAGAATCTGCGCGCGCGTCACGCCGACGTGCCGCAGCATGCCGAATTCGCGCGAGCGGGCGAGCGTCTGCATCGAAAACGTCGCGCCGACGCCGAAAAGGCCGATGACGATCGCCACCGCCTCCAGCAGGTACGTCACGGCGAAACTGCGATCGAAGATGGTCAGCGTGCGCGCGCGAATCTCGCCGGGCTGCGAGAACTCGAGCGCATCGCCGAAGGGAAGTTTCCTGATCGCGCCGATGACCTGCGCCGCGCTCGAACCCGCGCGCAGCGTGATCGCGACATCGGTCGCGGTCGTGTCGCCGGTGAGCCTGCGGTAATCGGCGATACGCATTTGCAGCGCGCCCGTCTGGCGCACGTAGTCGCGCCAGATTCCCGCGACGACGAAGCGCTCGTTCGCCTCGCTGACAGGCAGCGTCACGCGCTCGCCCACGCGATAGCCGTACAGATCGGCCATCGCTTCCGAGGCCCAGACCGGCGTTTCATCGGCGCGCCATGAGGAAGGCGGCAACACCGCGCCGGTCATCTGCAATGTCGCGCCGGGATCGGCGGCGTCGAGCTCGCGGGCGATCAATGCGACAGGCGGTTTCGCGGCATCGAGCGTCAGTTTCGACGCCCGCGTGAATGCCGCATGCGCGACGCCGTTCGCCGCGGCGAGCTGCATCTGCTGATCGGGCCGCAATCCGCCTGTATCGCCGCTCGATGCCATGCGCACATAGAGATCCGCCGACAGCAGATGCACGAGCCAGTCTTCCACCGATACGCGAAAGCTCGTCACCATGATCGCCATCGCGACGATCAGCGTGAAGCTCGACAGCACGCCGCCCATCGCGATGGACGCCTGCCCGGGCGCGTTGGCAAGACGCGCGAGCGCGAGCGTCGCGACGGCGCCGCGCGGCTTCATCGCGCGACGAAACACGATCGCCGTGAGTCGAGGCATCAACGCGATGCCGCCGACGAGCAGCAGCGCGACCGCGAGATATCCGGCAACGGGCGCATCGAAGACAGGCGGCGCCTGCGTCAGCGCGGCGCCGGCTGCCAGGCACGCGAGCGCGGGCCACGGCCTGCCGAGCGGCGCGAGCGCGGCTTCCTCGCTGCCCGCCTTCAGCGCCGGCGCGGGACGCGCGCGCGCCGCTTCGAGCGCCGGAACGAGCGTGCCCGCGAGCGCGACGCCGATGCCGAGCGCCAGAAAGATCGCGCTGGCCACGGGCTCGAAGACGACGCGCGGTTCGACGCCCGGAAAATATCCGCCGCCGAGATCGCTGCCGAAAAAGCGCAGCGCGAGCGCCGCGACCGTGAAGCCGAGCGCGATGCCGAGCACGCCGCCCACGACGCCGAGCAGCGCGCCTTCGAGCATGATCTGCCGCACGAGCGACGCGCGCGTCATGCCGAGCACGCGCAGCATCGCGAACTGCGCGCGGCGGCGCACGACGCCCGCCGCCTGCGTGGAGAAGACGAGAAACGCCCCGGTGAAGAGCGCGACGAGCGCAAGCACGTTCATGTTGATGCGATACGCGCGCGAGAGGCGGTCGGTCCGGCTTTCGATATCCTGCGTTTCCGTCACGACGAGGCGCGCGCCGAGTTCGCGTTGCAGCGTCTGCCGGAACGCGTCGCGATCGACGCCGCGCGCGAGTTGCAGATCGACGCGCGACAGCCTGCCGACGAGCGCGAAATGCGTCTGCACCGCGGCGATATCCATCACCGCGATGCGCTGCCCGGGACGCGTACGCGCGATGCCGCCCGCCACACGCAGCTTCACCGGCGAGGTCCCGCTCTGCAACTCGACGTATCCGTCATCGTGCGCGCCGAGCCACGTCTTTGCGGCCGAAGAAAGAAAGATGGCGTCGCCGGCGAGCACATCGAGCGATGCTTGCGGACGCGGCACGCCGGTCAGATCCGGCGCGACGCGTTTCGCGCGGAACACGTCGATGCCGAGCACCTTGAGCGGCGCGTTCCTGCCGGGCACGGCGGCATCGACTTCGAGCACGGGACTCGCGACCGCGACGCCCGAATACGTCGCGAGTTGCGGATAGATGTTCTCGTCGATGAAAAGCTGCGCGCCGCGCACCTGCAAGTCCGCTTGTCCCGACAGGCTTCGCGCGGCGGCGGAAAACTCGTTGAACGCCGCGCCGTTGATGAGCTGCACGGCATAGCCCAGTCCGACGCCCAGCGCGATTGTCAGCATGGCGACGAGCGCTCGTCCCCGGTGACTGCGGCATTGCGCGCCGAGCAGCCAGCGCGTGAGTGTGTCGAATCCGCGGCGCGGGACCGCCCTATCGCTCATCGCGCGAGCGTCGCGGCGTGCAACGCGCCATCGCTCAGAATCACGATGCGATCTGCAAAGGCGGCCGCCGCTTCCGAATGCGTGACCATCACGGTCGCGGCACGCGTCGCCCGCGTTTCGGCGCGCAGCAATTCGAGCACTTCGTGCGCGGTTTGCGGATCGAGATTGCCCGTGGGTTCGTCGGCAAGCAGCAATCGCGGCCGATGCACCAGCGCGCGCGCAATCGCCACACGTTGCAGTTCGCCGCCGGAAAGCTGGCGCGGCATGTCGTCGCCGCGTCCGTCGAGGCCGACCGCGGCGAGCATTGCGTACGCCGGCGCGGGCGGCATGCCGTTCAGCAAGAGCGGCACCGCCACGTTCTGATAGAGCGTCAGATGCGGCAGCACATGAAACGCCTGGAACACGAAGCCGAGCTTTTGCCGGCGCAGGCGCGTGGCGGCATCGTCGGAAAGCGTGGAAATCGATGTGCCGTCGATCAGCACGTCGCCGCTGTCGGCCGTATCGAGACCCGCGATCAGATTGAGCAGCGTGGATTTGCCGACGCCCGAATCGCCCATGATCGCGACGAACTCGCCCGCGCCGAGCGCGAAGTCGAGCGCGTCGAGCACGATGCGGCCGCCAGCGTACTTCTTCGTGAGGCGGCGGCATTCGAGGGCGGGAGAAACGTCGGAGTCGGTGGGTCGCATTGCGGATTGGCGGGGGCGATGTCGCGGTTCGGGAGTCCGCAAGCATTGTGCCCAACGCTCGCACTTTCAGCCCAAATGCGTTGCGCGCCCTGTCGGGTTATCCCTGATTCCGTTCGCATTGACTAAACCTCGTCGCGAAATCAAACTGTGATCACAGATCATAGATCAGCAAGGAAACACACTTGGCGCCCCGCTCTCTGACACAACCCCTGCCGCAGCTCGAAGTCATCGCGACGGAGACGATGGCGACCAAGGTCTATCAGCAACTGCGCGAAGCGATCATGAGCGGCAGCTTCGCCGCCGGTCAGCCGCTAAGCCTGCGCGGCGTCGCGGAAGCAGTCGGCCTCTCGACGATGCCCGTGCGCGCCGCGCTCACGCGTCTGCGCGCGGAAGGCGCGCTAGTGGATGGCCCGTCGCGCGGCCTGATGGTCCCGCCGATGACGCTCGAGCTGCTCGAAGAATTGCGCGACGTGCGTGTCGCGCTGGAAGGCTGCGTCGCCGAACGCGCGGCCGCCCGCATGACGAACGACGACGTCGCCGCCGTTCAGCGCATCTTCGACGAAATGGATGCACACGTCGAAGCCGGCGACGCACGCGCCTATCTGCGCTGCAACTTCGCGTTCCATACGCGCATTTATCGGCACGGTGCAAGCGACATGACGCTCGCGACGATCCAGAACATGTGGATGCGCATCGGTCCGTTCCTGAACATGGTGGCGCCCGACGTGGCGCACATGCGCGTGTCGATGCAGGCGCACCGGCAGATCATCGATGCGCTGTGGAAACACGACGGCGCCGCCGCGCGCGAAGGTATCGCAAAGGACATCCGCGACGCCGCGCGCGATCTCGAAGCGCATCTTCGTTCGCAGGAGACGCGCGTGCGGCGTCACGCGCAAAGCTGAACGAAGAAGGCGCAAGACGCGCCTGTTCACACGATTTTTAGTATGACTGATCGCCCCGAGCGAGGACGGCGCACGTCCCGCAAAACATAACCACAAAGGAGTCACCCGATGGATTTCATGAAACTGCTCACCCCGCGCGCAGGCCTGCGTGTGCTGATCACGGGCGGCGCGTCCGGCATCGGTCTCGCGATTGCCAAGGCGTTCGTGTCGACGGGCGCGCGCGTGCATGTCTGCGATGTCGATCCGAAAGCCATCGACGCGGTCTCGACCGTTTCGCCGTCGATCACCGGCACGCGTGCGGACGTCGCGAACAAGGACGACGTGAAGCGCGTTTTCGAAGACGTGCGGCGCGAACTCGGCGGCCTCGACGTGCTGATCAACAACGCGGGCATCGCGGGCCCGACGGGCGGCATCGACGCGATCGATTCCGACGACTGGGAAAAGACCATCGACGTGAATCTGAATAGCCACTACTACTTCTCGCGCGAGGCCGTGCCGATGCTGCGCGAGGCGATCGATGGCGGCGTGATCGTGTTCATGTCGTCGGTCGCGGGTCGTCTCGGCTATGGCTTTCGCACGCCCTATTCCGCGACGAAGTGGGCCGTGGTCGGTCTCGCGAAAAGTCTCGCCATCGAGCTCGGTCCCGACAACATTCGCGTGAATGCGGTGCAGCCGGGCATCGTCAAGGGCCCGCGCATGGAAGGCGTGATCGCCGCGCGCGCGAAACAGCTCGGCATCGGTTACGAGGAGATGGAGAAGCAGTATCTCGCGAAAATTTCCTTGCGCCGCATGGTCACGCAGGAGGAAATCGCCGCGAGCGTGCTCTATCTCAGCTCGCCCGCGGGCAGCGCGATTTCGGGTCAGGCGCTCTCCGTCTGCGGCAACGTCGAAACACTCTGAAGAACATCGAGGATCACATGGCAACGAAACGCAAGGTCATCATTACGTGCGCACCGACGGGTGCGATCCATACGCCTTCGATGTCGCCGTACCTGCCGGTCACGCCCGACGAGATCGCCGAAGCCGCGCTCGCCGCGGCGAAGGAAGGCGCGGCGATTCTGCATCTGCATGCGCGCGATCCCGAAGACGGTCACCCGACGCAAGACCCCGCCGTGTTCCAGCGCTTCCTGCCGCGCATCAAGTCGCAGACCGATGCAGTCATCAACCTGACGACGGGCGGCAGTCCGCACATGACGGTCGCGGAACGCCTGAAGCCCGCGCATCACTTCCAGCCGGAAGTGGCATCGCTGAACATGGGCTCGATGAACTTCGGCCTCTATCCGATGCTCGACCGGTTCAAGGAACTCAGGCACGACTGGGAACGCCAGCATCTCGAGAAGAGCCGCGATCTCGTGTTCAAGAACACGTTCGCCGATATCGAATACATCCTGACGTCGTGCTCGGCCAATGGCACCCGCTTCGAGTTCGAGTGCTACGACATCTCGCATTTGTACAACCTCGCGCACTTCGTCGATCGCGGGCTCGTCAAGGGACCGTTCTTCGTGCAGAGCGTATTCGGCTTGCTGGGCGGCATCGGCGGACATCCCGAGGATCTCGCGCACATGAAGCGCACCGCCGATCGTCTTTTCGGCAACGACTATGTCTGGTCGATTCTCGGCGCGGGGCGCAATCAGATTCCGCTCGGCTCGATCGGCGTCGCTCAGGGGTCGAACGTGCGCGTGGGTCTCGAAGATTCGCTGTGGATCGGGCCGGGTCAGCTCGCCGAGTCGAGCGCGGCGCAGGTACGCAAGATCCGTCAAGTGATCGAAGGCTTGTCGCTCGACGTCGCGACGCCCGCCGAAGCGCGTCAGATGCTCTCGCTCAAGGGCGGCGACAACGTGAACTTCTGATTTTCGAGCGCACGCGCCGCGCGATCGGCGCGTGCTCACGCCATTAAAAATACAACGCTTACGGAGACACTTTCTTGAAACGCCTTCCCGACACCGCATTACCCGCGCGCATCCCGCGCCCATTCTGATTCCGGGAGTCATCATGTCCAAGCCCACCACGACGAGCGCTTCGCACGCGTCGCTCAACCGCCTGATGCTGCGCAAGCTGATGCCCCTGCTGGTAATCGTTTATGTGATCAGCTTTCTCGATCGCACGAATATCGCGCTCGCGAAGCATTCGATGAGCATCGATCTCGGCATCTCCGCCGCGGCATACGGACTCGGCGCGGGTCTGTTCTTCCTGACCTATGCGGCCTTCGAGATTCCCAGCAACCTGATCATGCACCGGGTCGGCGCGCGTTTCTGGATCACGCGCATCATGGTGACGTGGGGCGCGCTCTCCGTCGCGATGGCCTTCGTCACCGGCGAGACTTCGTTCTACGTGATGCGCCTCCTGCTCGGCGCGGCCGAAGCCGGACTCTTCCCCGGCGTGATGCTCTATCTGACGTACTGGTTCGGACGCGAGGAACGCGCCCGCGCCACCGGCTACTTCCTGCTCGGCGTGTGCGTGGCGAATATCGTCGGCGGTCCGCTCGGCGGCGCGCTGCTCGAACTCGACGGCAGCCTCGGCTTTCACGGCTGGCAATGGCTCTTCGTGATCGAAGGGGTACCCGCGATCCTGCTGGCGTTCGTCGTGTGGAAGATGCTGCCCGATCGCCCGACGAGCGCGCCGTGGCTTTCACGCGAGGACGCCATTGCGCTGGAACGCCGCCTCGCCGCCGAACAGGACGCGCAGGGCGGCCGCCACGGCACGGGCGCGTTGCGCAGCGTGCTCGGCGACCGTCAGGTGTGGCTCGCGATTCTCGTCTACTTCTGCCATCAGCTGACGATCTACACGGTGATCTTCTTCCTGCCGGGCATCATCGGCGCGTCGGGGAAATTTTCTCCGCTGACGATCGGCCTGCTCAGCGCGACGCCGTGGGTCGCCGCCGCCATCGGCGCAGCCACGCTGCCGCGCTTCGCGAGCGATTCGTCGAAGAGCCGTCGCATCCTGATCGCCGGGCTCGTCATCATGGCCTCGGGCATGCTGATCGCGGCATGGGCGTCGCCGGTGATCGGGCTGCTCGGCGTGTGCCTCTCTGCGCTGATGTTCTTCGTGGTGCAGTCGATCATCTTCACCTTCCCGCAGTCGCGTCTTTCGGGCAGTGCGCTCGCGGGCGGCCTCGGCCTCGTCAATTCGTGCGGCCTGCTGGGCGGCTTCGTCGGACCGACGGTGATGGGCATCATCGAACAGACGACCGGCCGCGCGATGAACGGGCTCGTGTGTCTCGCGATCGCGCTGCTGTTCGCCGCGGTGTGCAGCACGCGCCTGCGTCACGGCAACGAGGATCGTGCCGACGACCAACGCGGCGTGATGTCGAACGCGTGACGCCCTGACGCTTCAACCCTGCGGCAACGTGCCGGGCCGGATATACGCGAACATATGCGCGACGTAATCCGGCTTGCCGAGCGGCACGCCGTGATGGCGCAGAATCGCGTACGCGGTCACGGCGTGAAAATAGAACTGCGGCAAGGACCAGTCGCGCGCGTACTGCTCGCCGGTCATATCGAAGACGATGCCGTTCGGCAGATCGAGCGCGATCTGCGCGTCGGTTCCGGTATCGAGCGCATCGGGCGCAAGGCTCGAAAGAAATGCGATCGCCCCGGCGATGCGCGCCTGCGCGTCAGCAAACGAGCCGGGCTCCTCGTTCGACTTCCATCCTTCTTCACGCACGCCAAGCAAGCTCTGCGGCACGTTTTCTCCGCGCAATCTGTACGCCGGCTCCTGCGCCTGAAAGCACACGAAGCGCACTTGCGCCGCGAGCGGATACATATCCGGCGCGAGACGCAGGGTCATGAGCGCATCGGGGTTCGCGTCCTTCTCCTGCTGCTGCGCCGCCGCCTTGTCGAGCCACGTCGAAAGGTTCTTCAGCGTCTGGACGAAGGTCGGAACGAGAAGACGGGTCAGTTGCATGAAATCGCTCCACGGGTTGAAGTTCCGCGATCTTATCCCGATGCGGACGTTTCCCATACGGAACGCTTCATCGCAAGCCGAATACGGCGACGCCGGTTTTCGTGCCCACGTAGACCTTGCCGTTCGCGATCGTCGGCGAGATGAACTTGTTATTGCCGAACTGATCTCGCGTGCCCGCCTGATTGCTGTTGTAGAGCTCGGTCGCGAGATTGCTCGCGTCGTACGCATGCAGCACGGCCGTGGGCGACGTGTTCTCGACGCCCCATACGATGCCGTTCGTGTTGCCGTTCGCGGAGATGACGGGCGCGAGACCCGGGAAATTCCAGTTGCCCGCCGGGCTCGTGGTCTGACTCGACGCGGCCGCCGCCACCACCGCGTTCACGACCGGCAGCGCCTTGAGGTGATCGCCCGCCGGGCCGATATAGATCGTGTTGTTGTAGAACGCGGGTGCGGTGAACAGCGGGCCGGTGATCGTCGAGTACAGCGGCTGATAGATGTGATCGGCATTCGAATCGAACTTGCCCATCGCGTCGCGATTCACGACATAGAGCACGCGCGTCTTGCCGCCGCCTATCGCGAGATGCTGCACGTTGCCGTTGATATCGGTGACATCGGGCAGGACCAGCACGCCGCCCGAGCCGAGGTCGAGGTCCGCGTTCGATTCCGCGACGGTGTCCGACGGCTCGAAGTAATCGGTCACCCGAAGTGCCAGCGCAGGCGTCGGCGTGACCTTGAGGAAGCCATTGCCGAAGTCGTTCTTGTTGGGCATCTCCTGCGCGTTGGTGGTCGGATCGAAGGTACCGTTGCCGTCGAGGAAATAGATCGACGTGCCATCCGATGCGAGACCCGCGCCGCCCATCCAGATGCCGCCCATCTGGCCATTCGGGGTGACATTCAGGATGCCCGTCTGCTTCAGCGTGTCCGCGCTGTAGCCCATGACCCAGCCCGTGTATGGCAACGCGTCGCAATGCGAACTCCATGCCGTATAGACGACGCCGTTCAAGAGCAGCAGCGACGCCCGCTCGATGTACTGAGCGGGCGTGAACGGCACGACGCCGTTCACGCTGCCCGAGCCGGTGCCGGGATACGAGCCGGTGATTTCCGTCGGGCCGCCGAAGAGTTCCGCGCCCGTCGCGATGTCGATCGCGTGAATGCGCTGGTGATACGCGCCGCCGCTGTCCTTCGACATGCCGACGACATACATCGCGCCATTCGGCCCGCGCGCGCGATCGATGACGGGCGTCGCCGTGATGCCGATGCTCGGGGTGGTCTGGTCGCAACCGCGATCGTCACTCGGCACTTCGCCCGCGAGCAGCGTGGAGACGTGCCAGAGCACGGTGCCCGTATCGGCGTCGAACGCGTAGATGCTCGCTTTCTCGGTTGCGACGTACAGCACGTTATGCGCTGCGCCCGCGATCGGCACGTTGCCGAGAAAGAGCGGCTGGGCATCGACGGGGCCATCGACGGTATAGAAGCCGAGCTTGCCGAACGTCGATGCGTTCACGTTGGCGAGCGTGAGCCGGGTCTCCGCGAGCTGCTGCGCGGTGCGCCGGATGTCGTTGTGATACGTGGTGACATCCATCGGCGTCGATGCGGACGGCTTGGTCGTCGCGGGCGTGCTTGCACTGGACGGCGCGCTCGCGCCGCTTGCCGGCGACGATGGACCCGACGCCGCAGCCGGGCCGGATGCCGATGACGAGCCTCCCGAAGCCGTGGACGGATCGGAGCTGGAGCTTCCCCCGCTGCATCCACCGATGATCGCTGCAATGGCAACTGCGGTTACGCCAACCGATAAATGCCCTTTCATCTGTGGATCTCCGTTCACCGGGCTCGGACCCGGTGCTGTGGCGATTATTGTCTGTGCCGGCTTAACAAGGGAAAAGATCGTCGGGCGACGGCTAGGAATTGGCGGAACGATGCGCGCGATCCATGTCCACGCGTATTTATTTCATCCGACTTAAGCGATCACCGGAAAAAAGTAAAAAAGCTTAAATCGGGTAAGACGACAAAAATTGAACGGTTAGGCTTATTGCTTACGAAATGTAGGACTGACACGCGGTACATCGAAAACATAAAACCTGAGAGACCGATGACCCAAACCACAGATCTCATCTACAAAGGCCACGTGCTGAGCGCGACGGCCGTGCTGGAACAGGATCGCTACACGGCAATGCTCATCGTGCGCGAACCGGACGGCACGCGCCGTTCGAGCGGCATGCTCGGCGAATTTACGAGCGCGACAGGCGCCGTGCGCTATGCATTTGCCTATGGCATGGCCGAAATCGATCATCGACAATCCATGCGACATCCGCCCCATTCGAACGGCGCTCGCGTTGTCCAGCACGCCTGATCCCGCGCACCCGGCGGCATGCATGCCGCTCGCGCTTCGACCACTTCGGCACAATCTATGATCATCTATCATCGGGGAGCGGCTTTTCAGCCCTCCGTCACTCAAGTAGGCAATGCATTCGTCGCAACCGCGTCCATTCTGGAAGAGGACGGCCATGCCACCTCGCTCGGCAATCTCGGCGCCTTCGCGAGCAGGGATGGCGCGCTCGGTTTCGCGGTTCGCTGTGCGACCGCTTTTCTGGACGGTGACGATATGCCGTTGCCGCCTTTCACGTTGACCACGCAATAGCATTGCAACGCGTCGGACGTTGCTTGCGCGACCGGGCCCAGCAACGATGACGAACGCCTCAGCAGCCGTACCCGACGATCCACGCGCCCCGCTCTCGTCCGCGCTGCAGAACGATGCGTCTTTCCGGCTTCTCGTGGAGGCCGTCGAAGACTATGCGATCTTCCTGCTCGACGCCCACGGCAACGTCGCGACGTGGAACTCCGGCGCAAAGAGGATCAAAGGCTATGACGCGCGGGAGATCGTCGGCCGTCATTTTTCCGTCTTCTATCCGCCCGACGACATCGCGGCGGGCAAGCCGCAAAACGAGCTTTCGATAGCGGCGCAGGCCGGTCGCGTGGAAGACGAAGGCTGGCGCGTCCGAAAGGATGCGAGCCGCTTCTGGGCGAATGTCGTCATCACGGCACTGCGCGACGCGCGCGGCAATCTGCTCGGCTTCGCCAAGGTCACGCGCGACATGACCGACCGGCTGCGGCTCACCGAGTTGCAGCACGCGCGCGAACTGTCCGCGCACGTGCAGAGCGCGCTCGAAAACGAGCGCGCGTCGATTGCCCGCGAATTGCACGACGATCTCGGCCAGCAGCTCGCCGCGCTGAAGATGCAGTTATCGACGCTCGACGCCGGCGCGCAGATCGCCGCGATGCAGACGCAGATCGACACGATCATCGGATCGGTGCGGCGAATCGCGGCTGGCCTGCGCCCGCCCGTGCTCGACGATCTCGGGCTCTTCGCCGCGATCGACTGGCTCGTCTGCGACGTTCGCCGGCGTTACGATCTGACGATCCAACTGCATATCGAAGGTGAGGAAGGCGGAATCGACACGAGCGCCTCCACGTCGGTTTTCCGGCTGGTGCAGGAAGCGCTCACGAACGTCGTGCGCCATGCGCAGGCGAGCGAAGTACGCATCGCGATCGCCTGCACGCGGTCGCGCTGCACGCTGACGATCGAAGATGACGGTTGCGGCGCCGACGTCACACGCGGGCGCGCCGCCGGGACGTTCGGCCTGCTCGGAATGGGCGAGCGCGTACGTCAGCTGGGCGGCGTCATCGAGTTTCGCAGCGCGCCCGGCGAAGGCTTTCGCATCCTCGTGGAAATTCCGCTCACACGTCGCGCCGACAACGGCGTCCCGGCGTCACCTTGAGTCAGTCGAACGCGGCGGATCGCGCGTGCGTGCGGTTTCCCGGTCAGGCCCGGCTCGACGACGTCTGAGCGCGCGCCCGGCGAAACCGGAAAAATCCGCTGCGCAGCATGACCGATGTGCCGCCGACGCGGTTCAGCAGGTGTTCGGCAGCGCCTTCGATCGACGAGCGATGGCTTTCGAAAGCCTGCTGCAAATCTTCCTCCCGCCAGGAGGCCGCGCCGAAGTGATCCTCCAGCGCCTCGGCGGAAATGGTGCACGCGATGCGCTCGCCGTCGGCGAACGCGGCGAAGGTGAGTGAAGGGACATCGCCCTGATAGACGGGCGGCTGGCTTGCAAACGTAATGTTCATGCCGATACCTCGTGGTGCATCGATGCGGGGTGGTTCGACGTTCAGGACATATCCCCTCAGTCTCTGCCACGGATTCGTGGTGCGTATTGATCTGGATCAATACGGCCGCGTGGACCGGCGTTAGACGAGTTTTGATCGTGAGCCGGCCGCTTCTCCGGTCAGAGCATGCGATCCTCACGCATGTCCCGACGCACCGCTCGTCTCGCGCGTGAGCAGCACGGCACACGTCGAGCGCCTGACGAACGCTTCGGCGACACTGCCGAGCGCAAGCCTGCGCAATCCGGTGCGGCCGTGCGTGCCCATGACGACGACGTCCGCGAGCATCTGCACCGCGCGGCGCTGCAGGCATTTCGCGATCGTGTCGGTCACATCGCGTGTTTCGGCAAGTTCGGTTTCGCATTCGATGCCCGCATCGAGCGCACGCGCATACGCGATCTCCAGCGCGTGCGCGCCTTGCTCACGAACGCTCACACGGTACTGCGCCGGATACGACGAAAGCGCGGCCACGTCGATGACGTGCACGACCCGCACCCTCGCGCGCGCGCCGATGCGAATCGCCTCGTCGAGCGCGCGTTGCGAACACGCACTGCCATCGAGCGCCACCATGATCTTGCGGTACATGGTCACCCGGCCTTTGCTTCCGCTCACGCCGCCCCCTTCAGATTGTCGACGCGCCCGAGCTTGCGTTCGATGCGCTCCACGAAGACACCGATGAGCACTGTCGGCACGCTCACGCTTTCCATGGTCACGCCACTTCGATGATGACCTTCAGCGCCTGGGTTTGCGCCGCGCGGCTGAAGGTATCGTAAGCATCGAGCGCGCGCTCGAGCGTGAAGCGGTGCGTGATGAGTTGCTTCGGCTGAAGCCGTCCCGCACGCACGGTCTTGAGCAGCATCGGCGTGCTGACCGTATCGACAAGGCGCGTCGTGATCGTGATGTTGCGATCCCAGAGCGATTCGAGATGGATATCGGCTTTCACGCCGTGCACGCCCACGTTCGCGATCGTCCCGCCCGCCGCGACGATCTGCTGGCATAGCTCGAAGGTCGCCGGAACGCCGACCGCCTCCACCGCGCAGTCGACGCCCGCGCCATCGGTCAGACGCATGATTTCGGCGACCGGCTCCATGCCCGTGATGTCGATGCACGCGCTCGCACCGAACGTGCGCGAGACTTCGAGCCGATGCGCGTCGCGGTCGATCATGATGATCTGCGCAGGCGCGTAAAACTGCGCCGTGAGCAAGGCGGCCAGACCGATCGGTCCCGCGCCGACGATCGCGACCGTGCTGCCCGGCTGCACGCGGCCGTTGAGCACGCCGCATTCGAAGCCCGTCGGAAGAATGTCCGACAACATGACGAGCGCGTCTTCCTCGACGCCCGCCGGAATCGGATAGAGACTCGTATCGGCATGCGGGATGCGCACGAATTCCGCCTGCGTGCCGTCGATCTTGTTACCGAGGATCCAGCCGCCTGTCGCGCAATGCGAATACATGCCGCGCCGGCACGCTTCGCATTTGCCGCACGAAGAAATGCACGAGATCAGCACGTGATCGCCCGGCTTGAATGCCGATACCGCCGCGCCCACCTCCTCGACGATGCCCACGCCTTCGTGCCCGAGCACGCGCCCGGGCTCGCAGGTGGGCACGTCGCCCTTGAGGATGTGCAGATCGGTGCCGCAGATGGTCGTGCGCGTCACGCGGACGATCGCATCGGTGGCCGCGGCAAGCGTCGGCTGGGGCCGCTCGTCGAGGGATTTGTTTCCGGGACCGTGATAGACGAGTGCCTTCATCTGCGAGCTCCCTGGCATGGCGCGAAGTGGATGAACGTTTCCGACTTTATCGCGGTGCCCGCAGCGGGAATTTGACTTGGGTCAATCGGCAGCGCATTGGCGCCGATGACCGCGCGCGCCGTGTACGATAGACGCGTCGACTATCGAATTTCAGGAGGCGCCATGAAAGCGGTGTGCCCGCTGCACGGGCCGACGACCATCATCCGCACCAACGCGTATGGCTTTCCGGTCTACGCATGCTGCTGCGACGACTTGCCCTATGTCACGCCGCCGGACGCGTGCACGCGAGCGCCGACGCAACGCGGCGCGCCTTCCGAGCCACAGAAGCCCCGGCAGCCGACATCCCGAAAGGAATGAGTGCGGGGCGTGCTCGGGCGAGTGCGTCAAACCGGATCGGCCTGTGGCGCGACGGCCGGGCCAGCGTCGCGCCTGGAACGACGTGAATCGATCAGGCAGACCGCCAGCATCGCGATGACGCCGGGAATGGCAATGGCGACGAAGTTCTGCTGGAGCGGCAGCGCCCTGCTGACGAGAAAGCCGATCACAATGGGCGCGAGAATCGCGCCGCTGCGTCCGATGCCCGACGCCCAGCCGATGCCTGTCGATCGAATGGCCATCGGATAGAACTGTCCGGCAAACGCATAGGTGACGATCTGCGTGCCGATGGTCGAAGCGCCCGCGAGCCCGACCAGGACAAACAGCACGCCTGTCGGAACCTTCACGCCCAGCAAGCTGATGGAGATGGCCGCGAGCGCGTACATCGCGATGAGGACGTGCTTGATGTTGAAGCGGTCAGCGAGCCATCCGCCGCCAATCGCCCCGATCATCGCACCGAAGTTCAGGACGAGAACGAACGTGAGGGCCGAGCCGAGGCTGTGTCCGGCGCCCGCCATGAGTTTCGTCAGCCACGAACTCAGCGCGTAGACCATGAACAGGCACATGAAAAACGCGATCCACAACATGACCGTGCTCAGTCCGCGGCCCTCGGCAAAGAGCCTTGCGATCGTCGAACCGGGCGCGGCTTCGCGGTCGGAAAGCGAAAAGGTGTCGTCTTGCTGCGGCACGTAGGCGGGATTGACGCGCGCAAGAATGCTCTTCAGGCTTTCCGCGCGATTGTTTCGCACCAGGAACGCGAGCGATTCGGGCATGTACTTGAGAATCACCGGAGCAAGAAGCGCGGGCACGCCTGCGGCAATGAACACCGACTGCCAGCCGTAGCGCTCGATCATGCCCTTGCCGACGAGCGCCGCAAGCATGCCGCCGACGGAGTATCCGCTGAACATCAACGTCACCATGGTGCTGCGGATCTTGCGCGGAGAATACTCCGTCATCTGCGCCACGACGTTCGGCATGACACCGCCGATGCCGAGTCCCGCAAGGAAGCGCGCAACACCGAAGATCACGGGGTCCCGGGTCAGTCCCGCGGCGGCCGTGAAGACGCTGAACAGCACGAGACAAATGACGATTGCGGGCACCCGGCCGATCCGGTCGGCGATCGTTCCGAGGAACACCGCGCCGAGCATCATGCCGAGCAAGGCGGAGCTCACCATGAATCCGGCGCTCGTCGGCTGAATGCCCATGTCGCTCATGATCGATGGAAGCGCAATGCCGACGACCGCGAGATCGTATCCATCGAAAATGATGATGAGCGCGCACCAGAAAAGCAGTAGCAAATGAAATTTCGTGAACCGGGCATCGTCGCATAACTTCTGAACGTCGATAGGACGCATGGTTGTCTCCATTAATGTAGGACTTGCTTTGATTTCCGCGATTTTCTTTCTGGATTGATTCGACGGCTCGATGCACGCGCACGCGCGCTTCCCTTGCCGCACTGAAAGCGCAGCAAAAAGCCGGGGCTCACCGATGAATACCCGCGTTGACGTTCTTATCTGATACCAGCGTCCGTTCCCGGTCTGGTTTCCCGCTATGCGGCCGGGAATTGCGCGGCGTTCAGTTTCCTGACTAAGGCAATACCGCGACTGCCTTGATTTCGACGACATAACCCGCCGCGCCGCCCAGCATGTGCGCGCCGATGGCGGTCCACGCAGGCAGCGGATGCGTGTTCAGATAGCGGTCGCGCACCTGCATGAACAAAGGCAGATCGCGCATGTCCGTGTGGAAGGTGGTCACGTCGACGACATCGCTCAATGACGCCCCCGCCGCTTCCAGCACCCGCTTCAGATTCTCGAATGCCTGCACGATCTGCGCCTCGCGGCCTTCGACCAATTGCATGGCCGCATCACGACCGATCTGCCCGGACACGTAAATCGTGTTGCCGGCCTTGATCGCGGGCGCGTAGCGAATCTTTTCATAGACCGCTTCCATTCCCGCCGGAACGATAGCTTTGTGTTCACTCATGGCATGTGTCTCCTGCAGACTCAACCGTTATCGCCGCCGGCGACCGGCAATACCGCGCCGGTGATATAACTCGCTTCGTCCGAAGCGAGGAAGAGAATCGGTGCGACCTGTTCTTCGAGCGTGCCGTAGCGCTTGAAGAAGGTCGATTCGGTGACCTGCTTCACCGCTTCGCCCATCCAGATTTTTTCCTGCTCGCTATCGCCGCTCGCGTTGCGCGGGACGCGTCGCACAGGCGCTTCGGTGCCGCCCGGCGCGGCCGCGACCACGCGAATATTGCGCTCGCCGTATTCCATCGCCAATGCCTGCGTCATCGCGTTGACACCCCCCTTCGCGGCCGAATAGGGCACGCGTCGAATGCCGCGCGTGGCATTCGAAGACACGTTCACAATGGTTCCGCGACCACGCTCGAGCAGATACGGCAACACCGCGTGACAGGCGTAGAGCGTAGGCATGAGCGAGCGTCGGATTTCGGCGTCGATCTGCGCGGGCTCGAACTCGGCATATGGACGCATGCGGATCGCGCCGCCGACGCCGTTCACGAGAATATCGATGCCGCCGAATTTGCGCGCCGCGAAAGCCATCGCCGAGGCTGCGCCTTCATAGGTCTCGAGATCCGCGACGAAGCCTGCCGTCTCCGCGCCCGGCGCTTCGGCGGACACTTCGGATACGAAGTCCGCGCGATCGACGAACAGCACCTTCGCGCCCTCGGCGGCCGCACGCAGCGCCACGCCGCGTCCGATGCCCTGCGCCGCGCCGGTGACGATCATCACCTTGCCGGCAAATCGTTGTGTGCTCATGCGGTCACCGGCGCGGCGTTGGGAGTGAACTTCTCGTAGTGGAAGCTGTTGGGCTTCACCCCGTTGTCGTCGAAGTGCTTGCGCACTGCATCGACCATCGGAGGCGGACCGCACAGGTATACATCGACATCGCCGTCATTCAGCGATTCTGCGGGCATATGCTGCGTCACCCAGCCCTTGCGCGGATGATTCGAGTCCGCATCGGCGACGACGGTGCTGAACGTGAAGTTCGGCAGCTTCGCCGTGTACGCCTCGATCGCGTCGACCTGCACCAGATCGAGGTCGCGTGTCACGCCGTAGATCAGGTGAATCTTCTGCTGCGAGCCGGCGCGCGCGAGCACTTCGAGCATCGACAGGAACGGCGCGAGGCCCGTGCCGCCCGCGAGGAACAGAAGCGGCCGCTCGACGGCGCGCAGATAGAAGCTGCCGAGCGGTCCCGTCAACTCGACAGTGCTGCCCGCCCGCGCGGATTCGAGCCACGTACTCATCACGCCACCGGGTATCTTCTTGATGAGGAAGCTGATCTTCGTCTGCCCCGGCGCGGACGAGAACGAATACGAACGATGCTGACCACTGCCGGGCACGTCGATATTCACGTACTGGCCCGCCAGAAAAACAGGCGCGGGCGTGGCGGCATCGACGTCCAGTTCGAGCACGACGGCGGCATCGTTATGCGGCTCTATCTTCGTGACCGTCGCGGCGAACTTGCTTTGCGCGGTCTTGCATGCGGTGGACGAAGCCGGCACCGCAATCACGCAATCGCTCGACGGCACCATCTGGCAAGTGAGCACGAGACCGGTTTCCTTCTCGTCGTCGGAGAGCGCGTCTTCGATGTAGTCGTCGCCGAGATCGTAGCTGCCGCTTTCGGCGCGGCACTTGCAGGTGCCGCATACGCCGTCGGAGCAATCCATCGGCAGGTTGATCTTGGCGCGGAACGCGGCGTCGAGCACCTTCTCGCCCGCCTTGCATTCGACGAAACGCGTCACGCCGTCTTCGAAATTGAGTGCAATGTTGTAGCTGGACATGTTGCCTCCTACTTCGTGTCTCATCACCGGGGGCATCAGACGTGGTAGACGTCGAGCACCTGACGGATATAGTCGTTCTTAAGCACAATCTTCTTGTGCGCAATCAGCAGAATGTCGTCGGCCTTTCGCAGCGTCAGGAAAATCGTGCCGAAGAAATGGTCGGTGATCTTGTAGCGATGATTGAGCGTGTCGAAGTTGTAGCGCACGTCGACCTCGTTCTCGCGTTCGGCGAGCACTTCGACATTGGTGACGTTGTGGCTCGTGCGCGGCTCGGGCATGGATGCGCCGCTGCGCTCGGTCTTGATGCGAAACACGCGATCTTCGAGTCCGCCGCGATCCGGGTAATACATCAACGAGATCTGGCTCTCGTGATCGTCCGTGAGCTGATCGTCGTCGTCCCATGCGGGCATCCAGTACGTGACGTCTTCCGCATAGCAGCCCAGCCACTCGTCCCACTGACGGTCATCGAGCAGGCGCGCCTCGCGATACAGCGTCGCGCAGATTTTCTGGTAATCGAAGCTCATGCCAGTGCCTCCCCTTGTTCCTTCTTCAGGGCGTCACGCATCACGTTCACCCAGTATTCGTGCTGCACGACGAAAAGCCCTTCGTCCTCGCTGCGTTCGCCCGAAATGAGCGGCTTGATACCCATGTTCTTCGCGTTCTCGTCCGGACCGTGAACCCACAGCGGCGCACCACGCGAAAGGTCGTTCCACATGGCCGTGATGCCCGCATAACCCGACTGACATGCGCGGAACTCTTCGAGGTCGTCGCTCGTGCCCATGCCTGTCACGTTGAAGAAGTCTTCGTACTGGCGGACGCGCGTCGCGCGGTCCTCGGCGCTCTCGCCTTTCGGCGCGAAGCAGAAGATGCTGACTTCGGTCTTGTCGACACCGAGCGGCCGCACCACGCGAATCTGCGTGCTGAACTGATCCATCAGGAACACGTTCGGATAGAGGCACAGATTGCGCGTCTGATTGACGATGTAATCCGCCTGCACTTCGCCCACGCGCGCCTTGATCTCCTCGCGATGCTGGTAGACCGGCCGCACTTCCGGATTCATCGTCCGGGTCCACAAGAGGATGTGGCCATGATCGAAGCCATACACGCCCGCGACCGACTTGCTCCAGCTGTTGGCATCGACCGCTTTCGTGCCTTCGACCTTGCGGCGGCCCATCGTCGCGGCGTAGTTCCAGTGCACGGTGCTGACGTGATAGCCGTCGCAGCCGTTCTCCATCTGCATCTTCCAGTTGCCGTCGTAGATGTACGAGGAGTTGCCGCGCAGCACTTCGAGTCCGTTCGGCGCCTGATCGACGATCTGATCGATGATGACCTTCGTCTCGCCGAGGTAGTCTTCGAGCGGCATCGAATCCGCATTGAGGCTGCCGAACAGGAAACCGCGATAGCTCTGGAAACGCGGCACTTTTCGCAGATCATGCGAGCCGTGCGTGTTGAATTGAATCGGATACTCGGTGGTCTTTTCGTCCTTCACCTTCAGCAGCTTGCCGGTGTTGGAGAAGGTCCAGCCGTGGAACGGGCACGTGAAGCTGCCTTTGTTGCCATGCTTGCGACGGCACAGCATCGCGCCCTTGTGTGCGCAGGCGTTGATGACCGCGTGCAGTTCACCGGTCTTGTCGCGCGTGACGACCACGGGCTGGCGGCCGATCCACGTCGTGTAGTAATCGTTGTTGTTGGGGATCTGGCTTTCGTGCGCGAGATATACCCAGTTGCTCTCGAAGATGTGCTTCATCTCGAGTTCATAGAGATCGGCGTTCGTGAAGATATCGCGGCGGCAGCGGAATACGCCGCTTTCCTTGTCGTCCTGAACGGCCGTTTGCAGCAGTTCGTCGAGCTGACTGGCTTTGTCGGTGATGGCGGACATATGAGTTCTCCCTATGCGCGTTCCCGTGACGGAGCACATGCATCGGTGTCGAATGATTGGTGCAGAGATTCTGGCGGCGACAGAGTTGTCGCCGCTTCAGGCGCGCTTCGCGCTGTTACGCAGCGGCTGCGGCGCGCGGGCGATGGACGATCTGGTTGTCCTTGCCCTGCACAAGCGGCGTCAACTGAATGTCGAACACGATTTCCTTGTACGCGTCGGACTTGAGTCCCAGCGCCGTGCCGCCCGTCTTTTCGACGACATGCGGCACCAGTTCCTCGCGAGTCGCGTAAGCGAAGTCGTCCCAGATGAGCGGATCGCCTTCGATATTGATCTGCGTCGTCAGCTTGCGATGGTTCTCGCTGGTCGCGAAGAAGTGCACGTGTGCGGGACGATTGCCATGACGCGCAAGCGCGTTCAGCAGCTGCTGCGTCGCGCCGTGCGGCGGACAGCCGTAGCCCACGGGCATGAGCGTGCGGAATTCGTAGGTGCCATCGGCGCCCGTCCTGACCGCGCCGCGCAGGTTGAAGTCGCTCTGCGCACCGGTCGGGTCGAAGTGCGAATAGAAGCCCTTCGAGTTGGCGTGCCAGCATTCGACCACGGCATTCGCGACGGGCTTGCCGTTTGCGCCGGTGACGGTGCCGCGAATGATGAGCGGACCCGCGTCTGCATCGGGATCGAGGTCGATCTTCGACACGCCGTCGCGCACCGGCGCACCGGCGACATACAGCGGGCCTTCGATGGTGCGCGGCGTGCCGCCGTGGATATCGGCCTCGCGGTCCTCGGCATCCATGCGGATGTCCAGATACTTTTCCAGACCGAGGCCGGCGGCGAGCAGCGCAGCTTCGCCGTCCTGACCCAGCTTGTTGAAGTAAGTGACGCCAGCCCAGATTTCATCGGGCGTCATGTCGAGTTCGTCGATGGCCTTGAACAGGTCGCTCAACAGGCGATGCGTAATCTCTTTGGCGCGAGCGCTGCCGTCCTGACTCCCGAGATTGGCAGCGGCCTTCAACAGTTCCTGCACTTCCTTCGTATCGAACACTTCGATGCTCATGTCTGCTCCTGAATCTCGCAATTTTCTGGTGGGGTTAACCCTTGCTTCAGCACCGGTGTAGATATGCTCGGAAGGTATAGTCGGGTGTTGAAACAGAGCGTGAAGGCAGGATAATGGACCTAAAGAAGGCCAGTCCAACACTGATTTAGTATTGGGCCATATCCAGGAGGTATAGAGATGGAGCTGCGACATCTCCGCTATTTCGTAGCGGTGGCAGAAGAACGGAATTTCACGCGCGCCGCGCAGCGGCTGCATATCGCCCAGCCCCCTTTGAGCCGTCAGATACAGCAACTCGAAGAGACGCTAGGCGTGCAACTGTTCGAACGCAACTCGCGCCCGCTCAAGCTCACGGAGACGGGCAAGTTCTTCTATTCGCACGCGGTGCAGCTGCTCGCGCAGACCGCGGAGCTCGAATCGATGACGCGTCGCGTGGGCAATATCGAACGGAGTCTGTCGGTGGGTTTCGTGGGCTCGACCTTGTACGGGATGCTGCCGAAGATCATCCGGCGCTTTAGGGACGAGAACGCCACCGTCGAGCTCAGTCTTCACGAAATGTCGACGATGGACCAGATCCGCGCGCTCAAGGACGGCCGCATCGATGTGGGCTTCGGCCGCATTCGGCATGAGGATGCGAACATCCGCCGCGTGATTCTGCGCGAGGAGCAGATGATCGTCGCGCTGCCGGTCGGCCATCCGCTCTCGCTCGCGAAGCCCGTGCTGTCGCTGCGCGATCTCGTCAACGAGACGCTGATCATCTTCCCGAAGGCGCCGCGCCCCAGTTATGCGGATCAGGTGCTCTCCGCCTTCCAGGACCGCGCACTCGCGCCGCGCAAGATCTATGAAGTGCGCGAGTTGCAGATCGCGCTCGGGCTCGTCGCGGCGGGCGAAGGCATTTCCGTCGTGCCGAGCAGCGTCTACGGCCTGAAACGCGACGACGTGAGCTACAAGGAACTGGACGACCCGACGCTCGTGTCGCCCATCATCATGAGCATGCGCGCGCTCGACGAGTCGCGCGACATCAAGGAAATGCTCGAACTCATCTACCGGCTGTACGAGGAGGAGCGGATCGTCTATACGCCGCGCACAGATCGGGGGCGATGACGCGCGTCATACCTCGGGGGTATGGCACTAGACGTCAACGGTGTTGGACAGGCGGCAAACGGGCGCGCAATACTCCATCAACCCTTCCATTCCGACATTTCAGGTATGAACGCCCAAATAACTTCCGTCGAAGCGATCCTGGTTGACCTCCCGACCATTCGCGCGCATCAACTCGCAATGGCGACGATGCAGCACCAGACCCTCGTCATCGTCCGTCTGCGCACGAGCGACGGCATCGAGGGCCTTGGCGAAGCCACGACGATCGGCGGCCTGTCTTACGGCGATGAAAGTCCCGAAGGCATCAAGCTGACCATCGATACTTATCTCGCGCCGGCGCTCGTCGGACAGGATGCGACCAACATCAACGGCGCGATGCTCAGGCTGAACAAGGTCGCGCGCGGCAACCGCTTCGCGAAGTCCGCGATCGAAACCGCGCTGCTCGATGCGCAGGGCAAGCGCCTGAGCGTGCCGATAGCCGAACTGCTCGGCGGCGCGGTCCGCAAGACGCTGCCCGTGCTCTGGACGCTCGCGAGCGGCGATACCCAGCGCGATATCGAAGAAGCGCAAATGTTGCTGGCCGAACGTCGTCACAACACGTTCAAGCTGAAGATCGGCCGGCGCAGCGTTCGCGATGACGTCGCGCATGTAGCGAAGATCAAGGCCGCGCTCGGCGACCGCGCCAAGGTCACTGTCGATGTGAACCAGGCCTGGAGCGAAACCGATGCGGCGCTCGGCATCGAAGCGCTGGAAGCGGCCGGCATCGATCTCATCGAGCAGCCGACTCCGCGCGAGCAGCGCGGAGCGCTCGCGCGGCTCGCGGCGCGTTTCATCGTGCCGATCATGGCCGACGAAGCGGTGACGGGACCGGAAGACGCGCTCGAACTCGTGCGTCATGCATGCGCCGACGTGTTCGCGCTGAAGATCGCGAAGTCGGGCGGCATCTACGGGATGATGCGCACGGCCGCCATCGCCGATGCGGCGGGCGTGTCGCTTTACGGCGGCACGATGCTCGAAGGCAGCATCGGCTCGATTGCATCGGCGCATGGCTTCAGCGCGCTACCGCAACTCGCATGGGGCACCGAGCTGTTCGGGCCGCTGCTGTTGAAGGACGACATCGTCACGGCGCGCCCGCAATATCGCGACTTCGACCTGCACATGCCGGAAGGCCCGGGCCTCGGTCTGCAGATCGATGAAGAAAAGCTCGCGTTCTATCGCCGCGACAAACGCGCCTGAACGCTCACACTCAACACCTGATCCGAGGACGACATGCTTTATCTCGTAAGAATGGACGTACACCTGCCGCACGACATGCCCGCCGCGAAGGCCGATGAAATCAAGGCGCGCGAGAAGGAGTACTCTCAGGAACTGCAACGGCAAGGCAAATGGCAGCAGTTGCATCGCATCGTCGGCGAGTATGCGAACTACAGCGTCTTCGATGTCGATTCGCACGATGAACTGCACACCATCCTCTCGGGCCTGCCCTTGTTTGCGTATATGACGATGAAAGTGACCGCGCTCGCGCGTCATCCTTCGTCCATCCGCTGAATCGGCGAAAGGATTTCATGAAGCGCGACACGGAACCCGGTTTGATGTCGGCCGCGCCGAAGGGTAGCGGGTCCGTGGCGGCGGTGAGCGCCGGATTGCTTGCGGTCATCATCTCGTATGCGGGGCCGCTCGCGATCTTCTTTCAGGCCGCGCATACGGCGCATGTCGGCAACGATGTAATCGCGTCCTGGGTATGGTCCATTTCGATGGGCGCGGCCGTCTCGGGCATCGCATTGAGCTTGTGGCTGAAGCAGCCGATCATCACGGCCTGGTCCGCTCCCGGCACGGCTTTGCTCGTCACGCTGTTCCCCGGCATGCCGGTGAGCGAGGCGATCGGCGCGTATCTCGTCGCGGGGGCATGCATCTTCGTGCTCGGCGTGTCGAGGTGGTTCGACCAGATCGTCGAGCGCATACCGAAAGGCATCGCCTGCGCGATGATGGCGGGCATCCTGTTTCAGTTCGGCACCAGCCTGTTCAAGTCTGTTGCCGTCACGCCCTGGCTCGCGCTCGGCATGCTGGCGAGCTTCCTCGTTTTCCGCCGATGGGCGCCGCGCTATTGCCTGATTCTGGTTCTGGCATCCGGTGTCGCGCTGGCCGTGGCGCTCGGCCTGACGCATTTTTCGTCGGTCAGCTTCCATCTCACGCGCCCCGTATTCATGATGCCGACGTGGACCTGGCAGTCGGTCGTGAGTCTCGCGGTGCCGCTCGTCATCGTCAGTCTGACGGGTCAGTTCCTGCCCGGCTTCGCGATCTTGCGCGCCTCCGGTTATCACACGCCGACGCGGCCGGTCCTCATGACGACGAGCCTCGCGTCGATGCTGGTGGCGTTCTCGGGCGGCATCACGATCGTCATCGCGGCGATCACGGCGGCACTGTGCACCGGACCCGATGCGCATCGCGACCCGGCGCGCCGCTATGTCGCCGGGATCGCGAACGGACTCTTCTATCTCGTGGGCGGATGCATCGCCGGAACGGTCGTGATGCTGTTCGGCGCGCTGCCGAATGCGTTCGTTGCCGTGCTCGCGGGTCTTGCGTTGCTGGGTGCGATCGTGGCCAATGTCGTCGGGCTGGTGAAGGATGAGGCGCATCGCGAAGCGTCGTTCATTACGTTTCTCGCGACGGCTTCGAATATGAGTTTTCTGGGGCTGGGGTCGGCGTTCTGGGGCATTG
This sequence comes from Caballeronia sp. INML3B, assembly GCF_023631305.1. Lineage (NCBI taxonomy): Bacteria > Pseudomonadati > Pseudomonadota > Betaproteobacteria > Burkholderiales > Burkholderiaceae > Caballeronia > Caballeronia sp. INML3B. Next base: position 38,800 of record NZ_JALQDI010000059.1, on the reverse strand, counting down.
TGTTGGGGACGCTCGCGCATTTGGTTCTCGGGAGCGCGAAAGAGAAGAGCTAGAGCCGTGTTAGGGATTGGCGGGTTCTTCGACGCGCTGCATGCGAAGTCTTCCTTCCCCGCATGCCGATTCACCTTACCCTGCCCGGCATGCGGCACGCGGCAGCCGGCGGCGAAAGGATCCGATCGCCGGGATAGGCTTCGATGTGTTCGAACATGACGGCCCCCTTCAAACGCGCGACAACGCCGCACTCGCGCGACGACGATTGCGAACGGCATACCCCACGCCCAGCACGACGAGCCAAACCGGAATCAGATACACCGAAATGCGCAAATCGGGAATCATGCACATCACCACGAGAATGCCGCCAAGGAACGCAAGACACAGATAGTTTGTAAGCGGATAGCCAAGGCTCTTGAACACCGTCGTCTCACCGGCACGCGCCTTCGCCCGGCGGAATTGCAGATGGATAAGACTGATCATCGCCCAGTTGATGATGAGCGCCGATACGACGAGGCCCATCAGCAACTCGAACGCCTTGCCGGGCATCAGGTAGTTGATGAGCACGCACGCGGCCGTCGCGATGGCGGAAACGCCGAGCGCGATCAGCGGAATGCCGCGCTTGTTCACCTTGAGCAGCGCGCGCGGCGCGTTGCCTTGCTGCGCGAGACCGTAGAGCATACGGCTGTTGCAGTACACGCCGCTGTTATAGACGGACAGCGCCGCCGTGAGCACCACCGCATTGAGCACATGCGCGACGAAGTTGCTGTTCATCGCATGAAAGATCAGCACGAACGGGCTGCCGCCCGTCACGACCTTCTGCCACGGATACAGCGAAAGCAACACGCCGAGCGCGCCCACGTAAAAAATCAGAATGCGGTAGATCAACTGATTGGTCGCGCGCGGAATGGTGTGCGTGGGGTCATCCGCTTCAGCCGCGGTGATGCCCACGAGCTCCAGCCCGCCGAACGAGAACATGATGACGGCCATCGCCATCACGAGACCGGAGACGCCGTTCGGGAAGAAGCCGCCATGACGCCACAGGTTCGTGACGCTCGCTTCCGGTCCCGCACTGCCCGAGACGAGCAGATAGCCGCCAAAGCCGATCATGCCGACGATCGCGACCACCTTCACGATCGCGAACCAGAACTCCAGCTCGCCATACGACTTCACGCTCGTGAGATTGATCGCGTTGATCAAGCAGAAACACACGAGCGCGGATACCCACGTCGGGATGCCCGGCCACCAGTACTGCACATAGATGCCGACGGCCGAAAGCTCGGCCATCGACACGAGAATGTAGAGCACCCAGTAATTCCAGCCCGACAGAAAGCCCGCGTATTGCCCGCAGTACTTGTCCGCGAAGTGGCTGAACGAACCCGCAACCGGCTCGTCGACGACCATCTCGCCGAGCTGACGCATGATGAAAAATGCGACGATGCCCGCGATCGCGTAGCCGAGCAACACCGACGGTCCCGCCGATTTGATCGTCTGCGCAATGCCGAGAAACAGCCCGGTCCCGATCGCGCCGCCCAGCGCGATCAGCTGAATGTGACGGTTCTTCAGGCCGCGCTTGAGCGTGCCTTTTCCCTCATGTGCCACGTGTCTCTCTCCTTGTGTGCTGCGGTGAATTCCGGACGCCTCCGACCTCGGACGTCCCCGCTCGATTTAGGGGAATCAGTGTAAATTTGTTACGCCACAATATGATTTCCTACGACGCGCAGACAAACCCTAGTTTCCGCATCCGGATTTCGTCATTGAGGATATAGGAGAAAGAAAATTGCAGACTATCGAGTTCGATCGTATCGACCTGCGTTTGCTCGGGATTCTGCAGTCTCGCGGCCGCATTTCCAATCTCGAGCTGGCGGAAGCGATCAATCTGTCGCCCGCGCAGACGCTGCGGCGTCATCGGAGGCTGGAGGAACTGAGCGTCATCAAGGGCTACGAGACGCGGCTCGATGCGCAGGTGCTCGGCTTCGGCGTGGTGGCCTTCATCCAGGTGACGATGGAGCGCGGCCACGTGCGCGATCTGGCGAAATTCAAGAGCGTCGTGGGCAAGCTCGCGGAGATACAGGAATGCTTCGCCGTGACCGGCGATATCGATTACATGCTGAAGGTGATCGCGCGGGACCTGAAGGGCCTGTCGGAGTTTCTGCTCGACACGCTGATGCGCATTCCCGGCGTGAGCGGTGTGAAGTCGAGCGTGTGTCTCGACGAATTGAAGTGCGTCAGCGCGGTGCCGCTGGATGCATAGTGCGGCCCGCGCTCGCGCAAAGCGCGCACCGCACGGTCAGCTACGTTGAAGCACGCGCGAAAGCACCTGCTCTTCCAGTTCGGCGAAGCCGGGCGCCGTGCGCGTGCGCGGCCTTTGCAACGACACCGCCGTATCGAGCGTGATGCGCCCTGCATCGATCAGCACGATGCGATCGCCGAGCGACACCGCCTCCTGCACATCGTGCGTCACGAGCAACGCGGTGAACTTGTGCTCGCGCCACAGGCGCTCGATCAGCCCCTGCATCTCGATGCGCGTCAACGCATCGAGCGCGCCGAGCGGCTCATCGAGCAGAAGCAGATCAGGCCGATGCACGAGCGCCCGCGCGAGCGCCACACGCTGACGCTGCCCGCCCGACAGTCGCGACGGCCAGTCCTTCTCTCGCTCGGCGAGACCCACTTCGGCGAGCGTCGCGCGGGCGTCATCGCGCTTGCTGCGCGGCAATCCGATCATCACGTTGTCGAGCACGCTCTTCCACGGCAAGAGGCGCGCATCCTGAAACATGATGCGCACTTGCAGTTCGCGCGCCGCCGCCGGTGCATGGCGCTGCACGACGCCGGCCGTCGCCCGATCGAGACCGGCGACGAGCCGCAGCAAGGTCGACTTGCCGCAGCCGCTGCGCCCGACGATCGACACAAAGCTGCCGCGCTCGATCGAGAAATCCAGTTGATCCAGCACGCGGCGCTCGCCGAAGCGCTTCTCCACGCCACGCAGCGAGACGGCGAGGTCGCGCCCCGCGAATGGCGCGCGTGCGTGCGGCGTTTGCGTGTCGACGCGCCTGAACGCAGGCGCCAGTGTGTCGATGTCGATGAGATTCATGATTGCGCCTTCGTTTGATAGGCCGGATGCCAGCGCAGCGTCGCGCGTTCGATCGCACGCGCGGCCATGTCGGCGACCTTGCCGAGCAGCGCATAGAGCAGAATGCCGACCACGACGATATCGGTTTGCAGGAACTCGCGGGCGTTCATCGTCATGTAGCCGATGCCCGATTGCGCGGAAATCGTCTCGGCGACGATCAGCATCACCCACATGAGGCCGAATGCGAAGCGCACGCCGACGAGAATCGACGGCAATGCGCCCGGCAGGATCACATGCCGATACAGCGCGAAGCCGGACAACCCGTAGCTCTTCGCCATCTCGATCAGATCGCGATCGACCGAGCGGATGCCGTGATACGTGTTGACGTAGACCGGAAAAAACACGCCCAGCGCGACCAGCACGAGCTTGGCTTCCTCGCCGATGCCGAACCACAGGATCAGGAGCGGAATCATCGCGAGCGCGGGGATGTTGCGGATCATCTGCACGGTCGAGTCGAGCGCGACCTCGGCGGGCTTGAAGAGACCGGTCGCCAGACCGAGCACGAAGCCGATGCCGCCGCCCATCGCGAAGCCCGCGAGCGCGCGGCCCGCGCTGACCTTGACATTGGCCCACAGGTCGCCCGATTCGATCAGAGACCACGCCGCCTTCACCACCGCGAGCGGCTCGGGCAGCACGCGCGATGACAGCCCGCCCGTGCGCGCGGCGCTTTCCCATGCGATCAGGATCAGCACCGGCACGAGCCACGGCAGCGCGCGGCGAGCGATGGAATTCAGCGTCATGATGCCGATACCTTCGGCAGCTCCGACGTGCCGATGACTTCACCGAACGGCCCCGAAAGCGGCCCGCTCGCCTGTTCGCGCTGCCGACCGGGCAGCAGCGGAAACACCAGTTCGGCGAAGCGATACGACTCTTCCAGATGCGGATAGCCCGACAGGATGAAGGTGTCGATGCCGAGTTCCGCGTATTGCTTCATGAGGCCGGCGACCTGCTCCGGATTGCCGACGAGCGCTGTGCCCGCGCCGCCGCGCACGAGCCCGACGCCCGCCCACAGATGCGGATACACCTCGAGCTTGTCGCGGTTGCCGCCGTGCAACGCGGCCATGCGGCGCTGGCCTTCCGAATCCATCTTCGCGAACTGCGCCTGCGCGCGGCGAACGGTTTCATCGTCGAGCTTGCTGATGAGCTTGTCAGCGTCCGCCCATGCTTCCTGCTCCGTCTCGCGCACGATCACATGCAGGCGAATGCCGAACTTGATCGTGCGGCCTTCGTCGGCGGCGCGGCGGCGAATGTCGGCCAGCTTCTTTTCGACGTCCTCGGGCGGCTCGCCCCATGTCAGATACGTGTCGATGTGCTTCGCCGCGATCTCATGCGCCGCCGCCGACGAACCGCCGAACCACAGCGGCGGGTGCTGCTTCTGCACCGGCGGATAGAGCACCTTGCCGCCTTGCGATTGCAGGTGCTTGCCGTCGAAATCGAAGCTGCCGTTGTCGTGCGACTGTTCGAGCAGGCCGCGCCAGATGGTGAGGAATTCGTCGGTGATTTCGTAGCGCGTGTCGTGATCGTGGAAGACGCCGTCGCCGGCGAGCTCGTTCGGATCGCCGCCCGTCACGACGTTGATGAGCAGACGCCCGTTCGAAAGCCGGTCGAATGTCGATGCCATGCGCGCCGACAATCCCGGCGAGCTCAGGCCCGGACGGATCGCGACGAGAAACTTGAGGCGCCTCGTCGCGGGAATGAGGCTCGACGCGACCACCCATGCGTCCTCGCAGGAACGGCCCGTGGGCAGGAGCACGCCTTCATAGCCGAGCGTATCGGCGGCTACCGCGATCTGGCGGAAGTAATCGTAATTCGCAGCGCGCGCGCCTTGCGACGTGCCGAGATAGCGACTGTCACCGTGAGTGGGAATGAACCAGAAAACATTCATCGCGGAATCTGCCTCGTCTGTTCGTCGTATGTTGAAAGAGTGCTTGCCGCGCGCGATGGCAGCGGCGCTCCGACGAGTCTAACGACGCACCGCGCGCAGCCGAACCAACGTTTCGCGTGAAGGATATGCGCGATCGTGCTAACGCCGGAACCGCGATCAGGCGACGTTCCAGCGCGCCTCGGTCACGTCGAGCTTCTTCGGGATCAGCTTGAGCCCGGTGAAGGTATCGGCGATCTGCTGCTGATAAGCGAGCGTGGCCGGCTCGATCGCCTGCACGCCGTATGACGTGCGCCTGAGCGCGGTTTCGATGATCTCCGTATCGAGCCCGACGAGCGGAGACAGTTGCGCGGCCACGGCCGGCACGTTGTCACGCGCCCAGCGATCGACCTGATCCAGTTCTTCGAGCACCGCATGCACGAGTTGCGGCTGCGCCGTGGCGATCTTGCGCGTCGCGAGGTAGTACTGCACGTTGCGCACGAGCCCACTCGCGTCGGTGAGCTGACGGGCGCTGGCCTGCTTCTCGGCGGCGGCGAGATACGGATCCCAGATCGCCCATGCGTCGATGCTGCCCTGCACGAACGCGGCGCGCGCATCGGCGGGGGCGAGATAGACCGGCTGGATGTCGGACCACGTCAGGTTCGATTTTCTGAGCGCCTCGACGAGCAGATAATGAACGTTCGATCCCTTGTTGAGCGCGACTTTCTTGCCGCGCAATTCCGCCACCGACTGGAGTTTCGAATCCTTCGGCACGACGATGGCCTCGGCGTGCGGCGCGGGCGGCTCGTGCCCGATATAGACGAAGTCGACGCCTGCCGCCTGCGCGAAGATCGGCGGCGTTTCACCCACCGTGCCGATATCCACCGCGCCCGCGTTGAGCCCTTCGAGCAGTTGCGGCCCGGCGGGAAATTCGAGCCATTGCACGTTGACGCCCTGCGCGGCGAGACGCTTGTCGAGCGAGCCGCGCGCCTTGAGCACCACGAAGTTGCCGTACTTCTGGTAGCCGATGCGTAAGGTCTTCGGCGCATCGGCGGCCTGCGCGATGCGCCCGGCGAGTCCGCCCGACAGCCCCGCACCGAGCGCGGCGAGCGTGAAAAGCGTGCGGCGACGCGCGGGAATGAAGGGCGTGTTCTTTCGGTCGGACATGCGTTGTTCCTCGTTCAAAAAAGCATCTTTATCGATGCCCACGCCGACGATGTTAACAACGCGCGCCTGTGCGGCTAAATGAGAAATCGTGCTATCGATAGTGCTCGCCGCGAACCTCCTTCGTCACGCATATCGATAGTGCCCGATATTATTTGTCGTGCACGCGCGGCGCCTCTAGCATCACGCTTCCCTCCATCAGCATGCGTGTGCATCATGAAGATCAAGCATTCATTTAAAGCCACTCTGTTCTCGATCCTGCTCGCGTGCGGCGTCGTGAGCGCGCAACCGTCGCTCGCGGCGAATCAGACCGTGCGCGTCGGCATCATGTCCGGCGAAGACGAGGATGTGTGGCGCGCCGTGGCCGCCAATGCCGCAAAGCACGGCATCACGGTGAAGGTCACGACCTTCGCCGACTACACGCAGCCGAACGAAGCGCTCGCGCAGCACGACCTCGACGCCAACTCGTTCCAGCACAAGCCTTATCTCGATGCGCAGATCCAGGCCCGTCATTACGACATAGTGCCCGTGGGCTACACCTATGTGCAGCCGATCGGCCTGTATTCGCGCAAATGGAAATCAGTCGATGCGCTGCCGCAGAACGCGGCCATCGGCGTGCCGAACGACCCGAGCAACGAAGGGCGCGCGCTCCTGCTGTTGCAGGCCAACGGCGTGATCAAGCTGCGGGACAATGTCGGCCTGCTGCCGACCGCGCGCGATATCGCGAGCAACCCGAAGCACGTGCAGATCAAGGAACTGGATGCGGGCATCGTCGGCCGCGCGATCGGTGATCTCGACGCGGCCGTCGTCAACACCGACTGGGCGATCAAGGCCGGCATCAAGATTCCGCAGGAACGCATCGCGCAGGAAAAGGTGCCGAACAATCCGTATCGCAACTTCATCGCGGTGAATGCGAAGGATGCGCAGGCGCCGTGGGTCAAGGCCCTGGTCGAGAGCTATCAGCAGGCCAATGTCGCCTCGTCGATTCTGAGCGTGTATCACGGTGCGACGCTGCCCGCGTGGGAGGGCGCACCGCAGCGTTGACTCGCTCCCATGGATGCCGCCGCGACGCACGAGCGACGCTCACGGCGGCGTGGGACAGGGAATGACGCCGGCTGCTTGCCGGCCCGCAGCGCATTCGCGCGGGGGAGCGTCGATCAGGCCTATGACGCGGGCCCCACGCGACACTTCAATGAAGACGCCGCACCGCACGCAGCAGCAGATCGCCGTCTTCGGTAATGCGAGGCAGCCGTGCGCCGCTCACGAGCTGCTCCATCGCGATGAGCTGACGTTCGAGAAGCGTGTCCAGTTCGTGGCGGTCGCCGATCTGGTCGGCGGCATCCTTGACTAGCATGAGCGTTGCGAATTCGTGTGCGCTGAGCATACCTGTCTCCCGATTGTTCGAATAACTAATGTAGGTTTGCGTCGGCTGAAGGCGGGGCGCGCATGATTTCAGCGCGCGCTTCAGGACGTGTAACCCGGGGGTACCTCGGGCCGCGATGGCAGCGGGATTTGATAGTAGGACGGGCGTCTCATCCCCGGCAATTCGGGTCGTCCCGGATATTGAGAGTTGATAGCGGAGAAAATCACGCGACATTTACAGGCGCACGCCGCGTTCGACGCATCGGGCTTTCGCAGTCCACCGTATCGGCGCGTGTCCCCTCGATGATCGAAGCGAGGCTGCTCGCCGAACAGTCTTTCGCGGCGAGCACTGATCCCGCGCCACTGCTCAGTGCCCGCCAGCGCCTGCCGCGCCCGCCCCCGTGCCCTTGGCCGGCTTGGTCAGCCAGATGAGCGGCACGATCGCGATGAAGATCACCGCGGACAGCCAGAAGATGTCGTTGAGGCCGAGCATCGCGGCCTGCGCCGTCAACGAACGCTCGAAGAACGCCAGCGCCTGCGAAGGACTGCCGCCGAGCGTGCTCTGCACCGAAGCGATCGCATCGACGAACAAGGGGTTATGCACGCTCGCCTGCTCGACGAGTTGCGAGTGATGCAGGATGGTCCGGTCATTCCAGCCCGTGCTCGCGAGCGATGTGCCGACCGCGCCCGCGAACACGCGCACGAAGTTCGACAAGCCCGCCGCCGCCGGTATCTTCGCGGGCGGCAGGCCGGACAGGATGATGGCCGTCAGCGGCACGAAGAAGAGCGCGGTCGGAATGCCCTGCAGCAGTGTCGGGACGACGAGCGTGAAGGTGTCCACGCCGGTCGTGTAGTGCGAGCGCATGAAGAACACTGCGGCGAAACCGAGAAACGCGAGCGTGGCGAGCACCCGGGCGTCTGAGCGCGGCATCAGCTTGCCCATCACCGGCGCGAGGATCACGGCGAAGATGCCGAGCGGCGCGGTGACGAGGCCGGCATCGACGGAACGGTAGTTGAGATATTCCTGCATCCATTGCGGCAGCAGCACGAGGTTCGAAAAGAACACCGCATACGCGACGGAAATCGCGACGGTCCCGCCCAGGAAGTTGCGCCCCGCGAACAGCTTGATATCGACCACGGGGTTTCGCTCCGTCAGCTCCCAGATCAGAAAGAACACGAAGCTGATGAGCGCGAAAACGCCCAGCGCAACGATCACCGGCGAATTGAACCAGTCGAGGTCTTTGCCCTTGTCGAGCATGATCTGCAGCGACGCGACCCACGCGATCAGCGAGATCAGCCCGACCTTGTCGATCGGCACGCGCTTCACCGGCGTTTCGCGCTCGCGATAGATCGCCCATGTCACGCCCGCCGCGAACAGCCCGACCGGAATGTTGATGTAGAAGATCCACGACCACGAATAGCTGTCGGTGATCCAGCCCCCGAGCGCCGGGCCTGCGATCGGGCCCACGGTCGCGGTCATCGCCCAGAGTGCGAGCGCGGTCGAGCTTTTCTCCTTCGGATAGGAGCCGAGCAGAATGGCCTGCGACAACGGAATCAGCGGGCCGGCCACCGCGCCTTGCAGAACGCGCGCCGCGAGCAGTACGGGCAGATTCGGCGCCATGCCGCACAACCAGGACGACACGACGAACAGCAGGATCGCCCAGACGAACAACTTGATCTGGCCGACGCGCTGCGTGAGCCAGCCCGTCAGCGGAATCGAAATGGCGTTGGCGGCGGCGAACAGCGTGATGACCCACGTGCCCTCGTCGACCGAGACGCCGAGATTGCCCGCGATCGTCGGAATCGCGACATTGGCGATCGACGAGTCGAGCACGTTCATGAAGGTCGCGAGCGCGACGGCAAGTGTCGCGAGGACGAGCTTGCCGCCTTGCAGCGGCGCGGGTTGCGTGGTCGGGTTCATGGCATTACCTGATTCGTTAATGACTGACCTGTCAGATATTTCGACGAAAAAATGCGCGTCAATGAGCCGTCACGTTCCCGGCGATGATCCGTTCGATTTCCGCGTTCGCCTCGGCGCCGTAGTGGCTGAAGACATCGGTCCGATACGAAGTCGTCGATGCCGCGCCGAGCTGCGTGCCGGACTGATCGCGCGTCTCCACTTCCGTCTGCATCGACAAGCCGATGCGCAGCGGATGCGCGTCCAGTTCGCGCTGATCGAGCCGGATGCGCACCGGCAGACGCTGCACTACTTTGATCCAGTTGCCGGTCGCATTCTGCGCGGGCAGCACCGCGAAGGCCGCGCCCGTGCCCGCCGAAAAACCTTCGACATGGCCGTGGTACTTCACCTTCGAGCCGTACGCATCGGCGGTCAGCGTGACCGGCTGGCCGATACGCATATGCGCGAGCTGCACCTCCTTGAAGTTGGCATCGACCCAGACGCCGTCGAGCGGGACGATTGCCATGAGCGGCGTGCCGGGCGCGACGCGCTGGCCGACCTGCACCGAGCGGCGCGCGACGTACCCCGTCACCGGCGCGGGCAGCGTGTTGCGCGCGTTGTCGAGCCACGCGTCGCGCACCTTCGCCGCGGCGGCCTGCACGTTCGGATGGCGTTCGATCGACGTGCGGTCGGTCAGCGCGTGATTCGCCTCGGATTGCTGACGCACGGCGTCGAGCGCGGCCTGCGCGGCGCTCACGGCATCGCGCGCATGAGCGATGTCTTCGACGGAGACCGCGCCGGTGTCGGCGACCGCCATGCGGCGCTTCAGGTCCGCCTGCGCGCGCGTCAGATCGGACTGGCGCTGCGCGACCGTCGCCGCGTAATACGCGTTGTTGACGTACAGGCTGCTCACTTGCCGTACCGTTTGCGCGAGATTCGCTTCGGCATTGGCGAGCGCGGCTTTCGCGTCGGCGGCGTCGAGCGTGACGACGGGCGCGCCCTGATGGACGATCTGCGTGTCGTCGGCGTTCACGGCAATCACCGTGCCGCTCAGTTGAGGCGTCAGTTGCACGAGATTGCCGCTGACATACGCATCGTCGGTCGATTCGAAGAAGCGGCCCGTCGTGTAGTAATAGCCGCCCCAGCCCGCGCCGCCGATCACGATGGCCGCCGCGAGCAGCGAGAGCAGCAGCTTGCGCTTGCTGCGGGGGCGAGTCGTCGTGTCGGATGGCGATTGATTCGCGTCCGTGCGTTCGGTGGTGGTGATGTCGCTCATGTCGGTGCTCCGGTTCCCTGTTTGTCGATCAGCGCGCGGCGAGCGCATCGGCTGATGTATCCGTATAGCCGCCGCCCAGTGCGGCCGCGAGCGCGATCTGCTGATCGCGCCGGTCCATCTTCAGATTCGCGACCGCGCGGTCGGCCGCGAGTGCGTTGGTCTGCGCGTTCAGCACCGTCAACTGATTCGCGAGGCCCGCGCGATATTGCGTGAGCGCCAGTTGTTGCGCGCCGTGCGCGGCGTCTTGGGCGACGTTTGCATCGACGAGTTGCGCATCCGTCGAGCGGATCTGCGAGAGGTTCGTGGCGACCTCGCTCAGTGCGGTGACGAGCGTCTGGTCATAGGTCGCGACGGCATAGTCGAATTCGGCGTAGCGATCCTTGAGTTGTGCTCGCAGCGCGCCGCCGTCGAAGATCGGCAGATGGATCGCCGGGCCCGCCGACATCGTCCGGCTCGCTGCCGTCAGCAGCCGGCCGAAACCGAAGGCGTCGAGTCCGAGCGATGCGCTCAGATTGATGTCGGGATAGAACTCCGCCTTCGCCTCCTTGATGTCGTGCGTCATTGCGCCGACACGCCAGCGCGCCGCGACGATATCCGGCCGGCGGCTCACGAGGTCGGCGGGCAGATTGCCGGGCAGACGCACTTCATCGCCGATGCCGAGCTGCGGACGCGCGAGCGACAAGCCACGGTCCGGACCCTTGCCTAGCAGCGCCGCGATCTGATAGCGCGTCACGACGATGCGGCCATCGAGCGCGGACAGCGCCGAACGGCTCGATGCGAGGTCGGCCTCCGCGGTCTTGCGTTCGACTTCGGTATCGAGCCCGTTGGCGATGCGGCCCGCGGTGATACGCATGATCTTTTCGCGCTCGTCGACTTCGTTCTGCGCGATGTCGTGCAACGCATAGAGCCGCGCGAGCTGGTTGTACGTGCGCGCGATGGACGTGTCGAGCGCGAGCCGCACCGCCTCCGAATCGGCCCGGCTCGCCTGCTCTTGCGACACGGCGGATTTGAGCGCCGCGCGGTTCTTGCCCCACAGATCGAGATCGTAGGAAGCGGACAGGAGCCCCTTGTTCTCCGACTGCCACGAACCGGCGTACGGCGGCGGCACGAGCGCGTTCTCGGAATAGCGTTGGCGCGTGTAGGAGTAGGACGCATCGACGCGCGGCAGCGTGCCCGCCTTCGCGGTTTCGCTATACGCCGACGCCGCCGCGATGCGGGCGCGCGCCTGTTCGAGCGTCGGACTGCCGGCGAGTGCTTCGTCGAGCAGCGCGCGCAGTTGCGCATCGCCGAACTGATCGGCCCAGTCGGACGCCGGCCAGCGGCCCTCGCCGGCGGGCAGGCTCTGCTGCGTCGCGTAGTCTTGCGGCTGCGCCAATGCCTTGTCGCTATGGATGCCGGAATAGTTCGCGCACGCCGCGAGCACAGCGGCGAACATCAGCGTGACGCCGGTTCTCGCGACCCGCAAACCGAACGTACGGCGATTTAGTTGCTTTTTCATTTTCTGACTCGTCAGATAAATGGAGAAAAAATGCGCGGACGCCTTGCGCCGCGCGCTCAGTCTTCGAGAAACTTGTTCAGCAGCCGGCGGAATTCCTGAAACTCGCTTTTGGTGAACTTCCTGAGACGCCTGTTCACCACGACCGGCGCGATATGCGGCAATTCCTCCGCGATTTTCTCGCCGGCCCGCGTCAGCGTGAGATTCACGACGCGGCGATCTTCCAGACTGCGCGTGCGTTGCAGCAGGCCTCTGTCTTCGAGCTTGTCGAGCATGCGCGTCATGAGGCCCGTGTCGATGCCGAGCAGTTTCGACAGTTCGAACGGCGTCTGCGTCTCGCCGCCGCGCATGGACATGAGAATGCCCATTTGCTGCGCGGTGATGCCGAGATCTTTCAGGGCGGCGTCGAGTTCCGCGGCCAGAAGGTTGCGCGCCTTGTTGACGGCGAAACCGACGCTCTGGGTGAGGGTGAAGTTTTCGGGCGTGTAATGGTCCATGCCTGTTCTCCGGTGCGGCGAACCGCCATGGCACGTAACTTTACTGCAAAGTCAGATTTTGTCAAAGTTTATTTCTGTGCTCGGAGACCGCCATGTGCTCAGTGTGCGTCGATGAACGCGGTGACATCGGCGAGAACGGGCGAGTCCTTGCGCCGCTTCGCCGAGAATGACTTGATGATCGTATCGTGGCCGTATCCCGCATATTTTTTCAGGACGACGGCGTCGTGATGCGCGCGCAACGCGTCGGCGAAACGATCGCTGTTGCGCGGATCGACATCGGTATCCGCCGTGCCCGCGGCGAGCAGCATCGGCGGTTTGTCGCCCGAAAGGAACGCGATGGGCAGCGCGCTCTGGCGCAATGCCGCCGGAAAGATCTCGTCCATGTGAGGGTCGCTCGTCGGGATGGCGGCGTATGGGCCTGCGAGTCCGATCATTCCCGAAAGCGACGTGTTCGCCATGCCCTGCGCGGCCAGATAGCGCGGATCGGTTGCGAGCATCGCGGCCATGTGCGCGCCCGAGGAATGACCCATCAGGAAGATGCGCCGGGGATCGCCGCCGAATTCGGCCGCGTGATCGCGCGCCCAGCGCACGGCCGCGGCGGCGTCATCGAGAAAGCCCGGAAAAACGACGTCCGGATAAATGCGGTAATCCGGCGCTACCGTCACGATGCCATGCTCGGCGAGCGCCTCCCCAATGTCGCGCGAATCCGAACGATGCCCGCTTTGCCAGCCGCCGCCGTAGAAATACACGACCACGGGAAGGTTCGCGCGCGCGCGCGATTCGGGTGCATAGACGTCGAGCCGCTCGCGTTGCGCCTTGCCATAGGCGATGCCATCCGCCCGCTCGCCATCGCGCTCGAACGCGCGACTCGCGACCACGCCACCCACGCATGCTGCCAGTGCCAGGGTCATGAATTTTCTTCGTGCCGGGAAATACATGTTGCCGTCGAACCTCTTCTTTCAGACAGTCATTAGACGATGTGAAACATGCAAGCGTCCGTGCGCAAGACATCGTTCAGAGCGCACTGCCGATCGACCGCTCGAAAGGTTATTGCAAGCATATAGTTCGTTCTCCAATCTGTTGCACAACAGCCGCGTCAATCCTACCGATTTCCGACAGACGCCTTCAGCCAGCCCACGTCTTTTGTTCCTCTGCGCACATTACGGCGCGATTCGGCTCGATACGCTTCATCGTCGATGACACGCGTCCGCCCGGAATCGGACCTCGACGAATCAGAGCGCCCAGAGGCGCCGCGCATAACTCGAAGAGTCAAGAAAAAACAGAAGGCAAGCCGAAGGGACCCGGTATTGCCATAACCGCTGAGGGAGCATTTCATGGATCGTTCGGAATCGCCCAACGAGGCGAGAACACGTCTGCCGATTTTCGACCACGACCCCGTTCGCACCGCACAGTCACAGATGACCGCGTTCACCGCGGCGCTGCAGGCACACACGGGTCAGCCTTTCACGCGCTACAGCGAATTGCACGACTTCTCGGTCAGGAACTTTCGCGTTTTCTGGAAGTGCTTCATGCAATGGACGCATGGACTGCAGTGGTCGGGCGAAGCGGAGCCCGTGTGCGTCGGCGATCTATGCGAGCACGCAAGCTTTTTTCCAAACGTCAAGCTGAACTATGCCGAGAACCTGCTCGGGTTTTCCATCGCACCCGCCGATGCGCCCGCGCTCACCGCCTGCCATGCCGACGGACGCCGCGTGCATCTCACGCGCGGCGAGTTGCGCGCGCGCGTGGCTCGCCTCGCCGACGCGCTTACCCAACTGGGCTTGCGCGAAGGCGACCGCGTCGCGGGCGTGATGCGCAATGACGCCGATGCGATCGTCACCGCGCTTGCCGTGACCGCGATCGGCGCGACGCTGTCGACCGCCGCGACCGAAATGGGCATCGAAACGCTGCTCGACCGCTTCACGCAACTCGAACCGCGCTTCCTGTTCGCGCATACCGCCGCACAGTCTTTCGACACCGGCACGCCGCTCGCGCACAAGCTGTCGATCCTCGCCGACGCGCTGCCAACGCTTGCGGGCGTCGTCTGCCTCGACGGCGATCCGTCGGCCGTGCGCGCCGCGCCGCCCGTCAAATCGCTCGAGGCGCTGCTCGCCGCCGGCGATCCGCGCCGCGTCGAATGGAAGCGCTTCGGCTTCAATCATCCGCTCTTCGTCATGTTCTCCTCGGGCACGACCGGCAAGCCCAAGTGCATCGTGCATGGCACGGGCGGCAGTCTGATCGAGCATCTGAAGGAGCACCGGCTGCACTGCGATCTGAAGCCGGGCGATCGCATGTTCTTCCACACCAGTTGCGCGTGGATGATGTGGAACTGGCAGTTGTCGGCCCTCGCATCGGGCGTCGAAATCGTGACCTACGACGGGCCGATCGCATCGGTCGATACGTTGTGGCGGCTCGTCGCCGAAGAACGCGTCGACGTGTTCGGCACGAGCCCCGCGTACCTGAAGATGTGCGAGGACGCCGGACTCGTGCCATCGCGCGAATTCGACCTGAGCGCCCTGCGCGCGATGATGTCGACCGGCGCGATCCTCTTCGACGCCCAGTTCGAATGGGTGCGCGACAACGTGAAGCCGCTGCGGCTTCAATCCATTTCAGGCGGCACCGATATCCTCGGCTGCTTCGTGCTCGGCAATCCGAACCTGCCCGTGTACGCGGGCGAAGCGCAGTGCAAGAGCCTCGCATTCGACGTTCAGGCGTGGCGCGACGGAGCGCGCACGCAAGGAACCGGGGAACTGGTGTGCGCGAATCCGTTCCCGTCGCGCCCGCTCGGGTTCCTGAACGACCCGGACGGCGAGCGGTTCCACAAGGCGTATTTCAGCGCGAATCCCGGCGTATGGACACACGGCGACCAGATCGAGCTTCCGCCGGAAGGCACCGCGCGTATGCATGGGCGCAGCGATGGCGTGCTCGTCGTGCGCGGCATCAATGTCGGACCGGGCGAGATCTACGGCGTGCTGAACGATATTCCGGAGATACGCGAGGGCATCGTCGTTCAACAACGCATGCGCGATGCCGCCAACGCCGATGGACCGGGCAATCCCGTCGGCGAGCGTCTCGTGCTGCTCGTCACGCTGAAGCCGGGCGCGCGGCTCAGCGGGCCGCTGATCGCGCGGATTCGCCGCGATCTCGTGCGCCGCACGTCCGCGGCGCACGTGCCGGATGTGATCGCGGCCGTCGACGACCTGCCGGTCACGCATAGCGGCAAGCTCACTGAAGCGGCGGTGCGCAACGCGGTCAACGGACTCGACGTGACCAACGCCGCCGCGCTGCGCAATCCCGCCTCGCTCGATGCAATCCGCGCGCACCCCGCCTTGCAACCCCGCCCGGCCGAATCGCCGCAGTCCTACGCCACGCGCGAAGAACTGGAACGGCTGCTGCAGACGAAATGGGAGCAGTTGTTCGCCTTCGCACCGATCGGCCGCGACGACAATTTCTTCGAGCTCGGCGGGCATTCGCTGCTGGCGGCGCGGCTGCTCGCGGAACTGCAGCCGATCATCGGACGCCCGATTCCGCTTGCGACCATGCTGCGTGCGCCGACCATCGCGAAACTCGCCGACGTGATCGATAACGGCGCGCTGCCACAGACATCGGAAGTGCTCGTGCCGATGCGCGAAGGCGACGGCGCGCCGCTCTTCTTCGTGCACAGCGTGACGGGCTCGGTGCTCGAATGCACCCAGCTCATCGGGAGTCTGCGCAAGCAGCGTCCGGTGTACGGTCTGCAGGCGCTCGGACTCGACGGTGAAACGCCGCCGCAACGCCGCGTCGAGGACATGGCGAAAACGTACGTCGAGGAGATTCGCAAGGTACAGCCGAGCGGGCCTTATGCGCTCGCCGGCTTCTCCTTCGGCGGATTGGTCGCGCTCGAAATCGCGCAGCAGTTGTTCGGCGCGGGCGAGCAGACGGAGTTCGTGTGCCTGCTCGACACCTACGTCCAGGAGCGCTGGCTGCCGTGGTTCTCGTTGCTCGAATTCCGGCGCGATTATGCGAGCCGGCTGTGGAAGACGCTCTCGGGCATGCCGCCGAAAGCGCGCGTGACTTTCGCGGCGGGCAAGTTTCGCGCCGCCGTGAACAAGGTATCGATGCGGCTCGGCCGCGTGCCGCAGGCGCAGGCGCAGGCCGCGCCGCTCGCCGATCCGATGCCGCCGGTGTTGCGGCGCATGCGCGATACGTGTCGCACCGCGATGAACAACTATCGGCCGAAGCCGTATGCGGGCGGACGGATCGTCTATGTGCGCGCCGCCTTGCGCGACGAGGACCGGGGCGACCCGCTGCCGCTGTATCGCAAGATTGCACGCGGCGGGCTGACGGTCGCGGAAGTGCCGGGTAATCACGCGGGCGTCATCGAGGAACCGGGCGTCTATGCCGCCGCGGCCGTGCTGGACAGGGACTACAGCGTCGAGGACGAGTCGGAAGTGCAGCGCCGCGGTCACGGCGTCATGGTGCGGGGCGCGTGAGAAGCAGTGGCCGGATCGTCAGCCGCTCGCAGACATGAGCGGCTGACGACCAGCGGCCGTTATGACCTTTGCTCGCCGGTTCCGACGTAAGGCGGCGCGAAGCGGGTCCAGAAGAGATAGCAGGCCAGCACGCTGGCTGCGCCCACGCCGGTACCGAGCGGCACGCCCAGCGGACCGTAAAAGCGAATCAGCACCGCATTGGCGGCCAGCTTGGTCGCGAAGCCAAGCACGGAGATGACGGTGATGGCCTTGTAGCGCGCTTCGCTTGCGAACAACTGGATCAGCACGCACATCCCGAAAGAGAACGGTATCTGCGAAAGCCCGAAGCGAAAGAGGCTCGTGACCGCAATCGTGTCCTCGCTCGTGAATGCGCCCTTCTGGAAGAACAGCTTGATCGCATACGGCGCGAGGAGATAGGCGAGCGCGGCGCCGATCGATCCCACCGCCAGCATCACGAACGACCATTTGATGGCCGTGCTGCGCGCCCGCGCATGATCGCCTCGATGCAGGATTTCCGAAAGAATCGGCAACGTTGCCCGGCTGATGGCGATCGCCCCCATGCTCACGAGCAGCGAGAGCAGGCGGTTAGCGTAGCCGAGCGTCGCGATGGCGCCATCGCCCATATGCGCCATGAAATACTGATCGACGGGAAGCCAAAGGTTCGCGACCACCGAGCCGATCAGCAGCATGCCCATCGAGCGTGTCATGCCCGGCCATTCCTTCGCGCGCAGCGACAGACGCGGACGCGCGGGCACGGCATCGGCGCGTTTCGCGAGAATCCGCAGCCACGCCGCCTGAATCACGATGCCGATCGTCGTCCCCACGATGAGCGGCATGACCGACGTGTTGTCGCGCGCGCTCAGCACGAAGACGAGCAGTGCAATGGCCGGCACGCATTCCAGCAGCGTGTTGATGTGCTTCTCCGATGCCTGGAGCCGCGCCGCCGAGATACAGATCGTGAAGGCCAGCACGCCGACCGGCGTCATGCCGACGACCATTTGACGGCACATCTCGCGCGTCGACTCGGCGAGGCTTCCCGAGAAGAAGCCCACCATGTGAGGCCAGAAAAAGTACAGCAGCAGCGAAAACACGATGCCGATGGCAAGCCCCGCTCCTTCGAGTTCGCCGAGAAGCTGGTTCTGCCGGGCCTTGTCGTTTCTGAGCGCGACGAGCGCGGGAACGAGCAGCACGCTCAACTGGTTCGTGATCGTCGCGGGGAGCCAGGTGACGAGCGTGAGCGCGAGCTGATAGGCGTCGACGGTGCCGCTGATCCCGTACCGATACGCGATCGCCATTTCCTTCGATGCGCCGATGAACTTCCCGGCGAGCACGAATATCAGCAGGACGAAGGCGCTCCTTGCTATGCGCTTGTGGTCCTGATGAACGCCAAGCAGACGCTCTCTTAGCGATTGCACTGTTGCGGTCAGCACACTTCCTCCGGCAATTTGGATCTCGATCCGCGCAGGACCGGCTGGCCGCCTGCGCACCGAGGGAGCGTGCATCAAACGCAACGGTCGGACTGTTCGCCATGCCACCGGCGCGCGATGATGCAGTTTTGCGCGGGCATTTTCGCGCCTCGCCTGGTGTGCTACCGGGCAGAAGTCCGCGATCATAGGTGCGAGAGTTGCGGCTGCGAGACGCCTTACCGAAGCCTCGTCATCGTGAAAATCAAAGCGTGCATGGGATGTAAATGAAGAAATCGATCGTGGTTGGCGTGATAGTGATTGTCGTTTCCTTGCTCGTGATCGATACGCCAGGCGTGACGAGGCATTTTCAGACGGTCTACGCTGCCTGGGACGATGGCCGCATCCTCGATCGCCTTACATTGAGCAACGTCATGCGCTGGTGGCGCGAGTTCAGAGACGGGCGCGACAGCGGCGGCTATCGCGCGAGCCTCACCCGTTCGCCCGTCCCGGCGACGGCGAGTTGCCCGGAGACGTCCTTCACGCCGCCCAAACTGGTCGACCCGCGCAGCCCGAAGGCGTTCGGCGCGACCGGCGACGGCAAAACCGACGACACCAGGGCGTTCCAGGCCGCGGTCGATGCCGGCGACGTGCTCGTGCCCGCCGGAACGTATCTGCTCAATCACACGGTCGTCATCACGGCCAGTCACCGGCATATCCAGTGCGAGCCCGGCGCGACGCTCAAAAAGACGGTCCGCGAGGACAGCAACATGTTCAACTTCGAGGGTCCGTCGACGGGGAACAGTCTCGTCGGCTGCAACTTCGTGGGTGCCAATCCGACCCGCATCCGTGACTGGGAAAAACCCGGACACTACGATATTCCTGTGCAGACCAACGGCGCGGTGGACAACTTCACGCTCGCGGGCAACAGCTTCCGCGACTTCTTCGGCCAGTCGATGTTTCAGACCGAAGGGCAAGGCGGCGGAACCGGCGCCGTGCTGGTGTTCAACTCGTTCGCCAACTGCCCGCTTTACGGCATTGCGCTGGTGGGGTCGGTCAAAGGACGCGTTGCCTACAATCTGGCCGATAACTGCCGCATGGGTCCCGAGAACAACGACGCCACGCAGGACTCCGGCGGCAACGTCCTCGAATGCAACCGCATGATCAACGGCGGCAATATCACCGGCGGGTCCAATGGCGAGGGCGGCGTGGACTATAGCGGGAACGTCGTGCGGCATAACATCCTCGACGGCGGCTATATGCAGGTCAGCCCGCCGGAGCGCGGAAAGCCCGCCAGGTATATCGATAACACCTGCAACGACTGCGGCACTGAATGAGCGCGTTGCGCGGCCGCCCTCATGCGCTCATTCCCGACGTCCAGAATCCTTCTCGACCGATGCGCGAACACGCCGCACCGCGTTTCCCGGAGAAGGATCATGAAATAGATCGGTTATGTCGCTGTCGCTACGGTGTTCGGTATCGGACTGGTGAGCAGCGCTCAGGCGCATGTGTTCGTCGGCATGAACGTTCAGCATGCGCCGACCGCAGCCTTCGTCAATTCCGCGTCGCCGCCTTGCCCATGATCGCGTCGAGCGACTCGCCGATCACCACGATTTCCGTGCGGCGGTTCTTCGCCTGCCCCTCCGGGGTGTCGTTGCTCGCCGCCGGCCGGTCATACGCGAAACCCTTCGTGGCGATGCGCGAGGACGCGATGCCCCGCTCCTCCAGTGCGCTCGCGACGGTCTGCGCACGCTCTTCGGAGAGCGCCCGGTTGTACTCGTGCGTGCCGGTATTGTCGGTGTGCCCTTCGACGATCACGGACTTCTTGCTGCGCTCGAGCAGCACGACCGCGCGCTGGATGGCGGTTCCCGAATCGCTGCGCAGCGTCGATTTATCGAAGTCGAACAGCACGCGGTCGGGCAGACGCACTTGCACGCCCTCGGTCGTTTGCGTCACTTCGATGCCCACCTGCTGATTGAGGGCGATTTCCTTGTCGCGATCCGGTCCGGTGGCGCAGCCTGCCAAGAGGGATATCGAAAGCGCGCACGCGGTGAGAGAGAGGAACTGCTTCATCTTGCTTCCTGATGTGGTGGTAAAGGTTGAGATTCAGACACGGCTCAGTTCGAGAGCAGTCCGCCGGCGCTGCGGGCCACGGCGCTCGCGCCCGCTTTCGCACTCTTGACCGAATCGGCCGCGGACTCGAGGCTTGGCGACGCAGCCTTGGCCGCCGCCGAAGCCTCCGAAACACCGGATGCCGCCGACGCTGCCACAGCGGGGACGGACTGCTGCGGCGTATCGCGTGTCACAGGCCTGGGTTTCGCGCCCTCATAGGCGAGCCGGTTTCCTTGTACATGAATCTTCACCGGATCTGTGTCTTTCCATTGCCGCTTCGGAATCAGCAGCTTCCATACGCCGTCGCTGCCCGGCGCACGGAAGAACGCCACCACACCGACGTACCCGGCGTCCTTGTCCATCGGCTCGCTGATGCTCGCGCTCGCGCCGGGACGGATCACAACGTCTTTCGTCGCGACGAGATCCGTCTTGAGCAACTCGAGGTCGTTGTTCTGCAACTGCACGTATTCGAGCTGCGCGAAGGTCTTCGAGTCCTTCAACTGGTAGAGCCGCACGACGGTCGAGAGCGGCCGACCGCTCGTGGTTTCGTTCAATGCGGCGCGCGCGTCGAGATCGACGTTCATCGTTTTGACTTGCGTCGTGAAGAGCCATTGCGCGGCGTCGACGGTGCTGTCCTTCGTGGCCTGCCATGCGCCGCAGGCGGACAGCCCAAGGGTCGCGATGGCGACCGCCGTGACAAGCCGCCCGCGCGCGCACGTGATGAAACTTCGACTGCCTGAAGCGTTGAATCTGTTTTGCATCGTTTCGTGATCCTGCTTTCGCTACGTTGTTTTTTGACTGGATTCGCACTGAGCGCATCGAGGACGATGACGCTTGCCGAACAGGAATTGCGCCCCTGCGCGCATCTGTCGATGACCGTTCGCACATTCGAATTCGTAGTGCGTGTAGTAGCCGGACCATGCCTGAGCGAGACAGCGCCATCCGAGCCTGGATGCGTATTCACGCAATCTTGCCAATGCGGGATGGAGTGATGGGTCAGCAGCAGCCGCTCTTGCTCGAGATTGCAGCGCCGCGTCGCGGACGTGATTCGCGCGGAGCTTCTGGCGTTCAAGCGCGGCGCACTCCGGACACCAGGCGCCGTGTCTGATACTTTCCGGCCGGCCCTCCCACACGTGACCCAGGCGGCATTTCCAGGTCAATATGCCTTTGGCCGTCTGCGTCTCCACCGAGAGGCAACGTCCCCCCCGCGACGCGGCGATTGCGTGCATCACGCCGAGCGGCGTCTGCCTTTCGAGCCTCACGCAGGTCTTGCACCAATTGCCCTGAAATGTCTTGACGGCCGTCTGCTCCCATTCATGCCCTTCGGCGCAGCGGAATTTGTAGTAGCTCTGCGGTCCAGAGTAAGCGGTATCGAGACATTCGCCGTTGCGTTCACGAGCGACGCTTTGAAGATGTTGCAAACCGTCTTGAAGAAGCGCTCGCCGCGCGCGCCGCCTCTCCAGATTCAGGTTGCCTTCCGAAGACGAGACATCGGTCATTTCTTGCCGGCTTTCGTGTGGTCATCGGAGATGTCGAGCGTTCCGCCCGACACGGTCAGCTTCAGCGGCGCATCGTCGGGCAGCTTCTTTTTGGGGACGACGAGCTTCCACGTTCCTGTCCTGGCGGCGGTCTGGTAGAACGCGGCGATCGCGACGAATTTCGTGTCCCGTTCCATCGGCTGTGACGTGCTTGCCGATCCGCCGGGATTGATCACTGCCGCCATGCTCGCCTGCACATCTTGTGCGAGCACGGCGTTGTCGCTGTTGAGGAGGTCGTTGTACGAGGCGTCATCGAAACGTTTGCGGTCCTTCAATTGATAGACGCGCACCGCGACCGATCTCGCATGGCCCGCGTCATCCTGATTCGGGTCCGCGCATGCGGTCAGATCGACGTCGACGGTCTTGCCGCGGTTGTGAAACACCGTGTCGTAGGCGGCCACCGTCGAGTCGGAAGCGGCTTGCCACGCGCCGCATCCCGACAGTGAGAGCGTCACGAGCACTGAGGCCGCGAGGGCCATTGTTTGTCGATTCAACATGGTTGCTGGTCTTTCAGGCGGCGCGATGTTGCAGATACGGATTGTGCTGCGGCGACGGAAACGCCTCGCACACGCCCAGTTCCACTGTGATGACGCGCTCTTGCTGCGCGGGCAGCACGACCGTCCAGCCGAGACGCGGCGCGACTTCGGTCCGCTGCTTGCCCACCGCCGGTTCCGGCGCGAAGCGCGACGACATCTGCATACGCAGATGAACGTCCGCCTTGGTGCCGATATAGAGCTTGAGCAGCGCCATGACATCGCGATGCAGCCATGCGCCGGGCAACAAGTCCCGCGCCTGCTGCGCGTCTTGCGGGGCGAGCGTTACGCGCACCGCGCGGCTGCGATAAGGCAGACGCTTGCCGAGGACGTAGGCACCGCCGAGACCGCCTCGCTTGTCGCTTTCGTTCGAGCGTTTCGCCGTCAACGGCTGCGCCTTGCCCGCGCGCCTGGCCACCGGCCAGAATTCATCGACACGCACATCGATGCCCGGCGCGCCCAACGCCACCACGCCCGCCAGTCCCTCCGGTGTACGCGTGCGCTGGATCATCAACCCGAGCAGCGCCAGCGCGCGCGCATCGGGCAAGCCCGATCTTGCGGGCTTGTTACCCCATCCGAGGCCCGCCAGACACAGCAGATTGCGCGAATGCGCATCCGCGCCGCCGTGGCGGAACGTCTCGGGATAGCGATACTTCTTCCACGCGCGGTACAGCAGCGTGACGATGCGGTGATTGAACTGATCGAGAAACGCTTCGACCGCTTCGTGTCCTTCCTCGCGCTGGACGATATCGTCGAGGTAGTGCGTGGGCATCACCGCGTCCACGCCGTATAGACCCATGAAGGTCGTGCGCACGGTCGGCGGCAAGGGGGCGCTGTAGTCGTCGTCGCTGTCGTCGAACTCGACGCCTGCGATCTCGCCCGCCGGGAAACCCATCCGTGGGCGTGGCCGGAATCGCACTGGCTCGTGTTCGGGCGTGTCACGCTGGCCGAAGCCCGGCTGATCCGGCGCGCGTGCTTCGAGCAGCCTGCACAACTGCATGAAGTTCATGCGCGGGGCGCGCGCAAGGAGCGCCGCGACCAGGGGCTCGACGTCGGGAATAACGCGCGGCTTCATAGCGGCACCCGATGCGTCTTGCTGCGCGGCCAAACGATGCGCGCCTGCGTCGGCAGGCTCACGATCGCGAGCTTCGTGAACAGATTGACCTCGGCGTACAGCTCGAAGAAGCGATGCAGCAGTTCGCCGAAGAGCATCACGTCGCCTTCGCCCGAGAACGCTTGCGAGTCGAGCGTTACTTCGATCAGCACGCCGCGCTCCACCGCCCCGCCCGTGACCTCTTCGAGCAACTCTTCCGACACGTGCAGGATGCCCTCCAGACGCCGTCGATTGAGCTCGTCATTGGTCCAGTCGTAAAGCGCGAGGGCGCCGCGCAGCACTTCCGCGTTCATCATCGACAGGAAGTTCGGCGCCAGATGCGAGAGCACGCGCCACTGGAAGCGGTCGCCCGTGGGCGGATACAGCGGCAGCGTCGGCGCGATGAGGTTCCTCACGCCTGCCACGTTCGGCGTGCTTTCCGCGAGCTCGTCGAGGCGCGCTTCGCGCATACCCTTGCGCGGCAACATGCCGTTCGTGCCGGTTACTCTCAATGACACGCTTTCCTCGGGCAAGTCGTCCATGGCTTCCCATGCGTTGCCGCCGAGGATCAGCCACGTCTCGTGCAGTCCATCCATGCCCGGGCGCACGCGTGTATGGAAATACCGTTCGGGCGATTCGTGCCGCAACATGCCGCCGCGATGCCGGAAGGTTGCGAACGGCACGTACTCGTATCGCTCGGAGGTGAGGTGATCGAACGCTTCGACCGCATCGACCGAATAGGTTTCGACGTGCTCGCCCTGATGCCCTGCCGGCACCACGCGATACTCGGTCTCGTGATAATCGATCACGACCGGCTCAGCATCCAGTTCGAACAGATTGATGACCGGCGTGCAAAAGAGCCTGACGTTGTCCTTGCTGAAGCGCTGATCGGAAGGATACGTCTGGTCGAGCACGATCTCCAGTTCGAAGTGCGTCGAATTCTCGGGAAGCGCGTCGAGGTCGAGCCCGCACAGATCGACGAACAGGAACTTCTCGCGGAACGTGAAATATTCGAGCAGCAGTTGATAGCCGGAGAACGCGGCATCGGACTTGGGCCACAGGCGTTCGCCGGGCGCGAAACCCGCCGGTTCGATCGTCACGCCAGCCAGCGGCAGCGCTTCACCATCGCGCACTTCGGGGATGCGCCATTCGATCGCGTGCACCTGACGCGTGAGCGCGAGATGCATGGCAAACGCCGTCGGCAGATCCGCGCTCAGGTGCAGGCGCAGGCGCGAGAGATCCGTTTCCTTGCGATTGGCCGAATGGTCCAGCTCGAAGGCCAGGCGAATCACCGAGCGGCCATCGTGGCGCACCGACGGTCCTGCGCGCAACAGCCGCAACGGATGCAGATCGACCGGCTGCGTCGTGCGATACAGACACTGCACGGTCTTCGCGGACGAGCCGTCGCTCGAATCCTTGCCGACAGGAATCGGCGCGGAGCGCACCGCGACGCCCGCCGGCACGTGCTCGGTGCGTTGATGTTTCTCGCCGAGCGGACTCAACTCCACGATCGAAAGCGATGGAATCATCCGCAGGTAGTGCGGCCACAAAAGGCTCACGAGGCCTTCGGTGAGTTCGGGCAATTCGTCGTCGAGCTTTTGCTGAAGCCGCCCGGTCAGAAATGCAAACCCTTCATAGAGGCGCTCGACATACGGATCGCGGTCGCCGACGCGATCGAGATTGAGCATGCGTGCACGGTCCGGATGCGCGCGCGCGAATTCGCGGCCCGCTTCTCGCAGGTAGCGCATCTCGGCTTCGTAGTAGCGCAGGACCGGGTCGGGTTGAGCCGCGTCGTTGTGGACGTCGATCGATGTGTCTTTATTCATTGGGTTGTTACGACAAGGTCAGGGCGCGCGCCGGGTCGAGCACGGTCAGTTCGTTACGCAATTCGTTGACACGATTTGCCAGCGCAGTTTTGTCGGCGTCCTTGCGCGTGGCTTGCGCCTTGAGCGCACGCATCAGTTGCTGCTTCACCTCGAAGATCAGCGCCGGCTCCCAACGGGTGAGCGGCAACGCGTTGGCAGCAATGTCGAGTTCCGTCAGGAGGGCGAGCGCCGTATCGACGCGCCCGGCGTTGTCCGCGACGCGCGCCATCACGAGCCGCTGCAAATAACGATGGCGCTCCGTTTTCATGCCGGGCAGCGCCTCGAGCCACGCGAAAGCGGCTTCGATGCCCTCGCGCGTCGAGAGATCTCGCGCCTGCGCCTCTATCTCGGGCCAGTCGCTCGTCGCGCCGTCCTGATCGGCGGACACGGGCAACGTCGCCACGCTCTCGCCCGCTTCCAGATCGCGCACGACTGCGTGCCGCGCGATCCATTCGAGGGTGGTGTCGTCGGCGAAGGGCGTGCCGTCGTTGAAGGCGAGCCGCTCGATGCCGGGCAAGCGCTCGAGAAAGAGGGCGAAGTCGGCGCGCAGCAGATCGCGCCATGCGGCGTAAGGTGCGCCCACGTTATCCAGCGCCACGTGCTGGAAATATTGAAGGTCGAACCACAGGTGATTGACGCCTTCCATGAATGCGCCTTCGACGCGTTCGAGCAGTTCGTTCCACTGCTTCTGCAGCACGAGCCGCTTGAATTGCTGGCGGATCTCGCTGCGCGGCGGCACGAGCCGCGTGCGTGCGCTGGCGTCCGCGGGCGGCACTTCATGCAGCGTGTCCCAGCGGATGCCGCGCACGAGCCGCGCCGATGGCAGATAGCCGTTCTCCTGATCGCGCAGCCAGGCGGCCATCGTGCGCGCCTGATCCAGCAGATCACGCGTGGAGGCGATCGGGCCCGATGCCGGCAGCGTCGAGCTGACCGGAATGGGAGCGGTCGCGCTCGGCTCGGCGCTCTGGACCGCATCGTCCTTACGCTCGAAACGCGCGACGAGCGTCTGCAGATTCGGGCGCGCAGCGTCGTTCCACGCGTTCGTGCGCCCGACGATCACATCGAGCGCGGCGATCGCGCGCGCCAGATCGGCGGGTGCGAATGCGCCGCGTGCATCGAGCAGATCGAGGATGCGCGTCGTCGCGAGCATGTCGAGCGCGCCTTTCTTCGCTTCGGCGCGCGCGGGGTGAAGCGCTTCGCCGAAACGATCGATCAGCGCGGCGGCGAGCTCCAGCCCGTCGGCGAAACCGGCCGTGCCGTCCTGGCGCAGGCGCGCGAACGCGTAGAAACCCGCGACGCGCAGATCCTTGCCGACATCCATGGTCAGTTGCTCGCAGGAGCGGATGATCAGGACGTCGTCGATATCGGACAGCTTGCCCGCTTCATCCTTCAGCTCGAAAAAGGCGTCTTCGTAGCCAGGGTCGCGGCCGACAGCGACATCGCCTGCCAATGGCGTGAGCCATCCGCTCCATGCTTCGAGTCGCGCACGGTTCATTTGCTCTGCATCGCGCGACGGGAGCAACGTCTTCAACAATCCAGCCAACATCATTTCGTCTCCGGCAAGGGCACGCCGACCTTTTGCGCGGCGGCGAGCGCGCCCGGCGGCAGAGGCGGAGGTGTCGGCCCTGTTGGTTTGTCTGCAGCGGTCTTCGTCACGAAGATCCGCGTGGGCAGGGTGAAGTGACGCAACTGCAGCACATTCAGCGGCCCTGCGTCCGCCTCTGCACGCAGTTGCACCGAAAGCGGCGGGCTCAGCCCCTGATCGGGCATCCATGACAGCACGTAACGCGCGTTGTCCTGCTGCGTCACCCTCGCGCGTTCGAACAAGCGAATCAGCGCGAAGCGGCCCTGCGCGTACATCGTCGAGCGCAGGCCGCCCTCCTCCGTTTGCCATTGCAACTGAGCGTTGTTGTCCAGCGCCTGCCCCGGCCACTCGAAGGGCACCCACTGCTCCATCTGGTTGAAGTAGTGCAGCTGTTGTCCGGATGCCACGAGCTTCATGTCCGTGATGCCCGGCGTGGGCACGCCGCGCAGTTCGAAGCGTAGGCGGGCGTCGCCCGTAGGAAACAGCACGGTTGAGACACGCGTGAGCGTGTTGAGCGCCGTGAGGAACGCTGGATCGAGTGTCAGCGCTCCCTGGTTCGCGCCCTGTGCGGGCACCCAGTGATCGCCCTGGAGTTCGATCACTCCCGCTAGTTGCGTCGAGACGAACTTTGCAATCACGCCGTTGTCGATGCGCATGAAGCGCGCCATGTCCGGCAACGAGGCGTCGTTGTCCGAGTTCGCGAATGGATAGCGCCCGCCGAAGGCACGATTCCAGTCCGCCAGAATCGACGTGCGCCAGATGTCGTTCAGACTTGACGAAGCGGGCTGCACGACGACTTGCCATGTCTGATCGAGCGGCGCTTCGAAGAGCTTGCCAAAGCCGGACCATTGCTCGCCGAGGCTGGCCGCCAGACGGCTCGCGTAGTCGCGGCTGTCGGCGATGTCCGACGTCTTGCCTTGCAGCACCGCCTGGGCGGCGGCGCGCGACATCGCGTCGGGGTCGGCGCTCTGCATCATCTGCTGCGTCTTCAGGCGCATCGCCGTCACACGTTCCAGATAGCGAGGGAGGCTCAGTTCACCCAAGGCGGCGGTCTGTACGGACGTCTTGCCGTTCGCGGGCACGGGCGCGGTGAGATCGGCGCCGGTCAATCGCAGGATCGGACCGAACGCCGCAGCAAGGGGCGCGAGTTGCGGCTGCGCCTGCTTGGACGGATCCTTTTCGTCTTTGCCAACCCATGACTGGGCCTTCGAGATCAGATTGTCCGACAGCGATTGCGTCGAGGCACCCGCGCTCGCCTGATAGACGACTGCGTTCATGAGCGCGACGAGCGGCGAACGCTGAGGATCGCCCAGCAGCGTCAACTGATCCACCGTGCCCGACAGCGATGACGTGCTTTGCCAGCGGATGCTGTTCAGGAACTGCGCCCAGGCACGGGCGTAGTCATCGAAGTAGCGTTGGCGTAGTTCGGCTTTGAGCGTAGAGGGCGCTGTGTTGTCGATCTTCGCATCGAACAACACCCAGTCGCCTGTGACGGTGCGATGTTCGCTCGCTTCGTCGATTGCTTTCGGGATGCGCTCGTCCCATGCGGCGCGGGTGAATACGCCGGCGACGGTGGCCGTCGTGTTGAAGAGGCCGCGGCTCGGGTGATCGCCCAGGAGCGTCGCCAGCGTGATCGGTGGGTACTTCGGTTTCGCTTCCTCAATGATCTGCTGGTAGATCGCATCGGTCGAGTTCTGCAAGCCCCGCACCCCGACGATCGTCTGACGGGCGGACGCCACAAGTCCGACGTCTGGCGTTATTGCAGTTGTCGCGTCGCGCTTCAGGTGGCTCGCATAGAACGCAATCACATGCTGGCGCACGTCTTCCCAGGTGCCGGGCGTGATCGACGCATTCTGAGGACGCGCCGGTGCGTTGGTCGCCAGCAGTTGCGTGCTCAGGAACGCGGCATCGGCGTGCTCGGGATGCGCGAGCATCAAGTACGTCTTCAGCGTGTCGTAGGCAGCTGTATTGGTATTTTCCGGGAGAATCGACTCGTGCCGGAAGAATGCCTTCGATCTTCGGTTGCTTGACCGAGTCGATGCTCGTGCGCCACCGACGATCCGCCGGAATCGCACGGAACGCCGTCCAGTACGACGTGCCACGTCCACCACCACAGCGGATCGACGTGACGAACAACCCGTGCGGCGCATCCTTGGGATTCACGTCAAGCCCCATCACCTCGCCTACTTCGAGCGAGAAGGGATTGCCCCGGCCCCGGTAGCTGATCTGCGTGGCCAGATGCTCTTCATGACGCCGGCGCGCGATTTCGCGACCTTCTTCCAGCGTCTCGTAATGCTCGCCCCAGTGGTTATCCACGCCATCCGTGGTCTTGTCGCCGGGCGCAGCGTTCTGCTCGACCAATAGCGACACATCCGACTGACGATGGTTATAGTCGTTCAGTTGAATTGCTTCAGGCACGCGCTGCGTGATGGTCCGTAGAGACCGAATGGACTCCGCACCTGCGCTTTCCAAGCCCGAATGAGAGCGCAACGGCACGACACGTTGTTTGCGGGCGTACGCATCCAGATCATCGCCAAAGATGATGACCGTGCGATCGTGCTTCTGCTCAAAGCGGAACCAGATCCCCGATTCAGCGCAGAGCCGTTGAATAAAAGCGAATGTGGTTTCGTGAAACTGAGTAACGTATTCGAATCGCTTGTATTTGCCGCGCAGGCTCTTGAAATCGAAATCGACGCCCAAGCGATAGCCGTAGTGGCGCAACGTGTCAGTGATGATCTCCACCACCGATTGTTTCTGAAACAGCCTGCTCTTCCTCGCTCTCGCCAAATCTGCGATCTTGGGCACGAGCGTGGCACGATACCGCGTCTCGTCGGCCGATGAACCGAGGTTCTCGAAGCGCTGGATAATGCCGTGAGTCGCGTACTTCAACGGCATCTTGCTGAAATCTTTCCAGCGCAACCCGAACATCTGCTCCAGATAACCTTGCGCTGGATCGACAGGTTCGATGGTGAACGTCGCGGGTCTGCCTACAACCTCATCCATCGGAATGTCGGCAGCGGGGCTCGTGAATTCGATTCGATATTCATACAGCGCGCTGATGTCTGCGCGGCCATTGAATCGAAGGACCGAAATCGGCCCCGGTTGCGGCTTGAGGGTCAAGCTGTATGCCTGACCCGGTACGACCATCGACATGCGAAAGAAGCTCCCTGAAGTGGCGCCGTTTAGCGCCGGGAATTATTACCCAAAAATGCTCTTTCAGGATGTTTCGAAATCTCGCGGTCCGAATGTTTTGCGAAGGATTACATACGATTAAAAACTCGTGGATATTACGGGATCTTCAATTTTCAGAATAGTCCGAATCCTTTCCGGTGAGCGAGGCGCCCCTGGAGTTCTGCGCCATGCGCCTCGGCAATGGAAGGCGCTTCCCGCCCGCGCAACGCGCAACCCTTCAGCCTCGAAACAACACCGACGCACAAGCAAACCTCGCCGGCGCATCCCTACCATCCTCGATACGAATGCCGTCGTTCCACGTCGCCATGCGCTCGACCCGCGAGAACGCTCCGACATTCAACTGCCCCGCGTTCCAGCCGGTCGCGAGGTGGACTATCGTGACGTCCTCGGTCTCCCCCGATCTCGCTGACACAATCGACGCATAGCCGTTTCTTCGCGCGGCCTCTAGCGCGGCGAGCGTTTACGTTCGTGGCGGCTTCATCGACGAGCGCGGCGCGCGTAACGAGAAAGTCGTCGCCCACGATCTGCACCTTGCTTCCCGCCGCGCGCGTGAACGCGATCATGCCCGCTTCATCGTCTTCCGACAGCGGGTCTTCCATCGAGACGATCGGGTATCGCTCGATCCACTTCAACAATTTTTCGATCATCGCGTCGGTGTCGAACCGGACGTCGTCCAGCCCGAGCGTGTACTGCCCGCCTTTGCCGAACTCCGATGCGGCAATATCCAGAGCGATGCCCACGTCCGCGCCCGGAACGAACCCCGCCGCTTCGATCGACGCGACCAGCACGTCCAGCAACACCGGCCCGGCCGATCCCAGCAGCATGTTCTTCGGGCTGACATCGCCATGAGTGAGCGCTTCGCGCGTGCGCGCCGTCTCATGGGCCAGGCGAAGTCGGCGCAGCAGGTGCGCCAGCGCGCGGGGGTCGTCAGCAAGATCGATACAGGGATCCGCTTTGCCGTCCTCGCGGCCGGAATCCGAACGAGCCGTCGGCCAATGGTAGCCGAATCGCTCGCCCGTTCAGCGAGCCATCAACGCTCGAAGCGCCCTCACAGCACGCGCATCGGTTCCGTCGGCGCGGCGTGGCACCCGTGGCGCATCTTTCTTGCTTAACGATGGTCGAGGCCGCCACTCACGCGCGCCCGCGGCGAACCGCCACCGAGGGGCAAACCCGCCCCGGCCAAGGGCGGCACGGAGGAGCGATGCGTCATATCCGAATCACACCCGGCATTCGTCACGCAATTTCTGCCGCGCTGATTGCACTGCTTACCGCATGCGGCGGTGGAAGCGACTCGGGCGGAAGCGACTCGGGCGGAAGCACTTCGTCGGCACCTGCGGGCGGCGTCAAGCTGCAGGTCGTGGCGTTCGGCGACAGCCTGTCGGATGTCGGCACGTATGCGCCCGTCGCGAGCGCGGTCGGCGGCGGCCGTTTCACGACGAATCCGGGCCAGGTCTGGACGCAGGACGTCGCGCAGTATTACGGCGACACGCTCACTGCCGCGTTCACGATCGACCTCGGGCACGAATTGAAGCCGCAAAGCGGATTGGGGTACGCGCAAGGCGGATCGACGGTCGCAACACCTGCCGACCAGAATCAATTCCTCACCGACGTGATCGGCGATGTCGAAATGCCGGTCAATCAGCAAATCTCGAGCTATCTGTCCGCTCACGGCAGTTTCAATTCCGGCCAGCTCGTGCTCGTCTGGGCCGGCGCGAACGACGTCCTGCGCGCGGGCAGTCCGCCCGCCGCAAACGCGACGGTGCAGACCGCGGCGACCACGCTCGCGCAACTCGTCGCGAAGATCGTGCAGAGCGGAGCCGCGCATGTCGTGGTGGTCAACGTGCCGAATATCGGCCTTTCGCCCGATGGCATCAAGTCGTCGGATGGCGGTGGCAACCTCACGCAACTGTCGCAGCTTTTCAATGCGACGCTGAACGCCGCCCTGCAATCCAACGGTCTGCAAGGCAAGGTCATCGTGATCGACTCGTACGCATGGACCACGCAGACCATCGGGAACTATCAGGCCAATGGATTCACCGTGTCCAACACCGGGCAGGCCTGCGACGCATCGAGAACTCCGCACGACACGTCGCTGCTCTGCTCACCGGCGACCTACGTCTCGTCGAATGCGGACCAGACCTACATGTTCGCCGACAATCTTCACCCGACGACGCGCATGCATCTGCTCTTTGCGCAATACGTCGAGCAGCAGCTCGCGGCGAGCGGGCTCGGGCACTGACTCGCGCGTGAGCGTGTTTCGCCGCGCGTCGAAAGCGAAAACCCGGCGCGGCGAATCTCGATGAAGAGCGCTCGCGATTCGATATCTCGCGGCTGCGCGTCGTCGACCCGATAGCCTGTCGATTTCCGGCGCTTCGTTCGTCGTCTATAAAAACGGATCGCGTCCGCGAACATGGAGAACGTTCATGCGCAAGCTCATCGTTTCCGCTTTCATCAGCCTGGATGGCGTGACTCAGGCCCCCGGCGGCCCGACAGAAGATCCGAGCGGCGAGTTCCGTCTCGGCGGCTGGATCGTGCCCTACGCCGACGAAGCCATCGGCGAGCACGTGCAGAGCCTGCTCGCGCAGCCGTTCGACCTGCTGCTCGGACGTTGCACGTACGACATCTTCGCGTCGTACTGGCCGCACGTCCCGGCCGATTCGAAGAGCCGCACCATTGCCGAGGTGCTCAACCGTGTCGCGAAGCACGTCGCCACGCATCGGCCCGACGATCTCGACTGGGAGAACAGTCGCGCGCTGCAAGGCGATCTCGCCGACGCGGTCCGCGCGCTCAAACGACAGGACGGCCCCGACCTGCTGACCTTCGGTAGCGGCGACATGGTGCGTCAACTGCTCGCGGCCGGCCTCGTGGACCACCTTTGTCTTCTGATCTATCCCGTCATGCTGGGACGCGGCAAGCGCATGTTCGGCGACGACGCCCACGTGTCCGCGTTCACGCTGGCGCATTCGACGCAGACGCCCGGCGGTGTGCTCATCACCCGCTATGTCCGCGACGGCGAGGTGCGCACGGGCACGTTCGAAGACGCCGAGTGACGCACGGGCCGTCGGCCGCGCGGGCGTCGAGCCGGCCCCGCTTGTGATTAAATGTGCTTTCTGTTTGGCCGGGACGCCGTGAGGTCTGCGTCCATTCGTCGTGTGTCCGCGGAGCGCGCCCGATGACGAGCACCTGGTTGCATAGCCTTCCCTTATGGCAAATGACCGTCGTCGTTTTCGGCGCGGTCGGCATCGTGGGAGCGGGCATCCACTTCGTGGGCCGCCGGCTCGCCGCGAGTGGGCACCGGCGGTCGTTCACCGCGCTTTCGCCCGGCCTGCTTTCTCCGATCGGCGTCATCTTCGGCCTGCTCATCGCCTTTACCGCCGCGCAAGTCTGGAACGATACGGCGCAGGCCAACGCCGCCGTCGACACGGAAGCCGGCGCGCTTCGCTCCGTGGTCGTCCTGTCCGCCGTTTTCCCGGAAGACGCGCAGATGCGACTGCGATCGCTGATCCGCGAATACATCGAGTACACGGCCACGATCGAATGGACGTCGATGGCGCAAGGCGCCGCCACGCTGAAGATCAGCCCGCCCACACTGAACAAGGCGCTGCAGTTCACGCTCTCGCTGCCGGCGAACACGCCCGGACAGCAGACCGCGCAGCGCCAGGTGGCGGTGTCGCTCGAACAGGCGCTCGAAGCTCGTCGCCAGCGCATTCTGGTGAGCCGCTCCGAAGTCAGCGGCGTCAAGTGGCTATGCCTGAGTTTTCTCGCCGCCTGCCTCGTGTTCGCGATCGCCCTGATTCATTGCGAAAACCGCCTGACGTCCGCCCTCGCGATCGGCCTGTTCTGCGCGAGCCTCGCCACGACCGTGTTGCTGATCCTGTCGCACGACCGCCCGTTCTTGGGCGCGATAGCCGTGTCGCCCGATCCGCTTTGGCAGGTCATCCCCGAGGATCGGTGACGGCCGCCGATGGCATGAATAAAGACTCTCCGAATTCGCAGGCCGGTTCCATGCGTCGGACAGTGTTCGACTCATCCCTGCCGGGTCGCTCGTTCCCGTCAAGGGCAGGCTTCGGAAGCGTAAGGGACGGGTGTTCGCGCCGTACCTTCTTCGCGCGGGGCAAGCGCTTTCTGCGCCGCGGACGGCGGCGCGAGCCCCATGAGCCGCGCAAGCACGGGCCAGCGCTCGAGCGCGCCGTGATATTCATTCTGCGCCTGCGCATCGAAATAGCGCCCGGCATCGAACCCGCTCACTTTCCTGGCGAGCGCCGCGACGTCATGCACGCCGCGCGCCTGCGCCTGAGCGTCGAGCGTGCCGGTCTCCGCGCTCATTTCTGCTCCACCCATACGCCGTCCGGCGTCTTCACGACATAGCCCGCCGCCGTTTTCATCACGACGGTCCCTTCGTTCTCGCCGATCATCTGCGTCTGCGGCAGACTGGCCGCGTATTGCGACAGCGTCACGCCGGGCTTGAACGGGCTGTTCGACACGAGGTTCGACAGCAGTTGCGCCACCGCGAGGAAGCTCGTCGGCTGATCGATGACCGTCGTCGGTCCGTGATCGCCGTTAAAGCCCACGAGACGCACGCCGACCGGCCCGTGCACGACGCTCGGCGTCGGAATCTCGCGCAGGCCCGCGACCTGGTTATTGTCGCCACGCAGCGCCGCGCCATGCTCCGGCACGAAGACGATCACCGCGCGCCGGCCCGATTGGCTGACGAGATCCGCGAAACGGTCGAAGTCGCTCATCAGCTTGTTCACGCGAATCGGATAGGAATCCAGGCTCGACAGCTTGCTGTCGGGCAGGCGGTTACCGTCGTGCAGGCTGATCGTGTTGTAGTACAGCGCGACCGGCCCCGGCACCTGCGCGCGCTGCGCATACCAGTGGGCGAGCGTCCCGTAATCGTCCATGATCGGAGAGCCGTCGAACGCGTGCATCGCGACCGGCACCGACGTATTCGAGATGAACGGCACGTTGGGCACGCCGAGGTTGTCCTTCACGACCTGCGTGAAGTTGTCGAAGTGGCCGTCGTGATTGAACGCGACCTGCGGCGTGAAGCCCGCTTGCGCGAGATCCGCCATCAGATGGCATTGCGCGGGCGTGTCCTTGTACAGGTCCGCGTGCGCTTGCTGGCCGCACGACGCGCGCAGCACGCGGATTGCCGCCGGGCCGCTGTAGCTCGCCGCCGTGCTGAAGTCGGTGAACAGATAGTCGAAGTGCGACAGCATCGGATGATTGCGCGTCTTCGCGACATCGAGGTCATCCCACGAGAGCGAGCAGATGTGCAGCACGATCACGTCGAATTGCGACTGGGGATCGGCGGCGAGATGGCCGAACGCCACCTGGCGCGGCGCCTCCGTCTTGCGGAACGCGGCGAGCGTCGCCTCGTAGTCGGCCGGGCCCGCGGGCTGACCGTTCGCCTGTGCGGCCGCGACGGCCGCCGCGCCTTGCGGATTCGCCTGCATGCGCGCGAGCACGGCGTTCGCCCCTTGCCACATGGGCAGCACGACGAGCGCGATCATCACGAAGGTCGCGACGCGCAGCCAGCGGTTGACGATCAGGTACGCGACGAAGACGCACAGCCCGACGCCGAGCACCATCGGCGGCAGAAAGCGCGGCAGCAGTTCCATCCAGTAACCGAAGCTGAAGGTGCCGAGGTTCCCGAACTCCTCGATCACGCGCGCGAACGGCGGCACGTTTGCCTCGCGGTACATGAGCGGCAGGCCGATGGCGAGGCCCGCGACGAGCCGCAACGCGCGCATCGCACGCGAGCGCACCGGCGAGCTTGCCGCGAGCGCGACCGCAAAGCCGATGTTCGCAAACCACAGCGGCTTCAGGTGGCCCGTCGAAAACAATGCCAGCTTGATGATGAAATACAGGTTCCAGAACGTCATCGTCGAATTTTCTATGCGTTTGTTCGCAGCTGTTCTTCGGCACGAACGGCCGAATCTTTATGGCGCGCGTTCCGGCGCGAGTCTTGCCGCGAGCGCGCGACGCGCGCCTTCGAACAGCCGAACGTAGCCTTCGACTCCCATCAGCAGCACTTCCTTGAGCCCCTTGAGCGGTGCGTCCTCGTCGGTGCGCTCGTCCCAGTCGAGCCACGCGTCGGCGCGCCCGAACGTACATTGCACGAGGCGCCGTTCGTCCTCGAGGCTCAGCGCGTCGAAGCGCACGCCGAGATGCGAGCCTGCGCTGCGCGTCACGCGCACCGGAAAGTGGAACTGCCGCTCACCCCGGCTCACGACCACGCCGAGCGTGTCGCCCGGCTGCAGCGGCAGGTCCGCATCGACGACGAGGCCGAGACCGCCGGTCGAGTAGTCGCTCGTGCTGCACGCGAGCGTGCTGCCGTCCGGGAACACCAGCGTCGCCGGCATGCGCATGGCGATGCGGTGCGTGACGCGCACCTGCTTCGCCTCCCGCGCGACGCTCACCGCCGCGCCGAGCATCGCCAGGTTGTAGATGGTCCAGAACACGTTCATCAGGATCGTGGGGCCTTCGTCGCCCGCGCCCGACACGAGGCGTAGCAGACCGAACGCCATCGCGAGCGCGTTCACGCCGAGCAGCACGAGATAGGGCTTGCTCATCGCCCAGTCGATGTAGGTCTCGTCGATGCGCCCGCCCTTGTCGGTCACGTTGAACTTGCCGTGCTTCGGGCTGAAGAACGCGATCGTGGTGGGCAGCGCGATGTACCACGCGAGCACGGACTCGTACACCTCCGCCCAGAACGAATGACGGAACTTCCCCTGCATGCGCGAGTTCGCAATATTCGCGATGACGATATACGGCAGCACGAAGCTCGCGATGGTCGTCGCGGCCGCGTTGATGAAGTACATCCCGAAGAAGAGGTACCACATCGGCATCGTCAGGAAGACGAGACGCGGGATGCCATAGAAAAAGTGCAGCATCGCGTTGCCGTAGCAAAGGCGCTGGAAGAAGCCGAGCCCGCGGCCGAGAAACGGATTGTCGATGCGGAAGATCTGCGCCATGCCGCGCGCCCAGCGCGTGCGCTGCTTGATGTGGCTCGCGAGGCTCTCGGTGGCGAGGCCCGCGGCCTGCACGGTGGGCAGATACGCGGTGGTGTAGCCGCGCCGGTGCAGCTTGAGGGCCGTATGCGCGTCCTCGGTCACGGTCTCCACGGCGATGCCGCCCACCTCTTCCAGCGGCGCGCGCTTGATGACCGCGCAGGAGCCGCAGAAGAAAGTCGCGTTCCACAGGTCGTTGCCGGCCTGCACGAGCCCGTAGAACAGGTTGCCTTCGTTCGGCACGCGGCGGAACGTGCTCAGGTTGCGCTCGAACGGGTCGGGCGAGAAGAAGTGATGCGGCGTCTGCACGAGCGCGCATTTCGGATCGGCGAAGAAGGTGCCCATCGTCGCCTGCAGGAAGGAGCGCGTCGGCACGTGATCGCAGTCGAAGATCGCGATGTACTCGCCCTGGGTCTTCGCGAGCGCGCGGTTGATGTTGCCCGCCTTGGCATGCTGGTTGTCGTCGCGCGTCACGTAGCCGATGCCCGCCTCGCGCGCGAGCGCCTCGAACTCGGGGCGATGGCCGTCGTCGAGCAGGTAGATGCGCAGCTTGTCCGCGGGCCAGTCGATGCCCTGCGCGGCGAACAGCGTCGGCTTCACGACGGAAAGCGGCTCGTTGTAGGTCGGAATGTAGACATCGACGCTCGGCCAGTCGGCGGGGTCGTCGGGCAGGGGCGAGACGGCACGCGCCAGCGGCCACGCGGTCTGGACGAAGCCGAACAGCATGACCATCCACGTATAGGCTTCCGCGCCGAACAGCGCATAGCCGACGATGGCCTCTCCCGGCGTGCGGAAGTCGAGCGTCTGCGTGGTGCGCCACCAGACGTAGCGCACCATCACGAGCAGCGCGAGCGAGGCGAGAATCAGCACCGGCATGCGGCCCGGCAGGCGGCGGATCATCAGCGCGATTCCGGTCAGCACGGCGAAGAACACGAACTGGCCGCCTGCGGCGAGCGGCGATGTGCCGACCACGGTCCAGAGCAGCGCGCCCGCCGCGACCACCGCCGGCAGCACGACACGTGCGCGGCCGACGCGCTTCGCGCCGCCTTCGAGTTCGTCGCCCCAGCGCGCCCAAGGCAGCGCGTCGAGCAGCGCGCCGGCGCGCCGGCTGATCCACACGAACGCATAGACCCCCGGCGACAGAATGCGCTCGATGCGGTCCAGCGCGGCGCGCACGCGCTCGACCATCGACAGCGTGCGGGCGCGGGGGGGGGGGGGGGGGGGGGGCGCGCGCCCCCCCCCCCCCCCCCGCCGGCGGCCGTGGGTGACGCCCCACAGCCCCCCCCCCCCCCACACCAACCCACCCCCCCCCACGCGC